>NZ_JARGEE010000378.1:0-8693 GCF_033794485.1 Streptomyces sp. MB09-02B | reverse complement strand
GGGCAAAGAGGCGCCGCCCAGATCACCGCAGGCTACGCACATCCAGATGCCGCAACACCCGATCCACCACCTCAGGATCCGCCCCCGCCTCACTCCGCGCGGCCAACACCTCATGCCGAGCCGCACTCAACATCTCCCCCTGGATCCGCCGCATCCGGCGAAGCCGCCGAACCCGCTGCTCATGCCCCTCGCGCCGCTCGTCCTCCCCCACCTCCGGACTGATCCGCACCCCGATCTCGAAGGCCCGCCGCAACAACCGCTCGGACATCTCCTCCGGCAGCTCCTCCACCTCCTCGATCTCCTTCAGCCGCCGCTTCGCCGCCTTCGCGGCCCGCACGGCCAACGCCTTCTCGAACTCCTTCTCGACCCCTTCATCCGCCCGCACCCCCAGCCGCCGTACGAGCCACGGCAGAGTCAGCCCCTGCAGCACCAGTGTCGCCATGATCACCCCGAAGGCGATGAACACGATCTCGTCCCGGTTCGGGAACGGCGCCCCCGTGTCCGTCTCCAACGGAATCGCCAGCGCCAGCGCCACGGACGCCACCCCCCGCATCCCCGACCACCACATCACCACGGTCTCGCGCCACGACATCGGGATCTCCTCGTCGTAGTCCCGCTTCGCGTGCAACCGCCGCGCCAGCCACGTCGCCGGCAGCAACCACACCAGCCGTACGAACACGACGACGACCACGACGGCCGCCGCCCAGCCGAGCATCTCGCCCCACCGCCCGGACGCCGTACGGATCGCGTTGTGCAGCTCCAGCCCGATCAGCCCGAAGGCGACCCCGGTGACCAGCGTGTCCACGACGTCCCAGACGGTGTGCCCGGCGAGCCGTGTCATGACGTCGTCCGCGCCGAGCGCGTACTCCGCGAGGAACAACGCGGTGGTGAGCACGGCGAGCACCCCGGACCCGTGGAGCTCCTCGGCCATCACGTACGACGCGTACGGCACCAGCAGGGTCAGCCCGATCTGCAGCGTCGCGTCCTCGAGGAAGTCCATCAGCTTGTTGGCGGCCCAGCCGAGCCCGATCCCCACGGCGAGCGCGACGACGGCCGACAGCACGAGCTGCAGCGCGGCGCTCGACCAGGAGAACGATCCACTGACGGCGGCGGCGATGGCCACGTGGTAGAGCACGATGGCCGTGACGTCGTTGAAGAGGCCCTCGCCCTCCAGTATCGACACCAGCCGTCGCGGCAGCCCGAGTTGCCCGGCCACGGCGGTCGCCGCCACCGGGTCGGGCGGCGCGACGAGGGCGCCGAGCGCCACGGCCGCCGCGATGGGCAGTCCGGGCACGATCGCGTTCGCCACGGCGGCCACCGCGGCGGTGGTCACGAACACCAGCGCCACGGCCAGCAGGAAGATCGGCCGCCGGTTGGCGGTGAACTGCCGCCAGGACGTCCGCCGCACCGCCGCGTACAGCAGCGGGGGCAGCAGCAGCGGCAGGATGAACTCCGGCGGGATCTCCACGTTGGGCACGAACCCCGGCAGGGCCAGGGCGATGCCCAGCAGCGTCATCAGCACCGGCGCGGGCAGCTTCAGCCGTTCCCCCACCGGCACACTGACCACGGCCCCGACCAGCAGGACGAAAAACAGGGCCAACTGATCCATGGGGGCGCTCCGCTGGTGCTAGACGATCAGGACCGACCGGATGCCCAGGGTGCCCCACCCGCACCGCCGAACGCTAAAGCCTTCGCCGCATAGCCCGATGAGGTAGGCCCGCGTCCACGAACTCCGGTCCGTACGCCGCATACCCCAGCCGCTCGTAGAAACCCAGCGCGTGTGTCTGGGCCCCCAGGTCGACCGCGGTCAGCCCGTGCTCCCGTGCCGCCTCCTCGACGGCCCGCACCAGCGCGACCCCGACTCCCAGCCCCCGGGCCTCCGCCACGACGGCCAACCGCCCCAGGGACCCCACACCGGGCTCCCCACCGGTCTTGCCGGCGGCGGCCTCCCCGTACAACAGCCGCCCGGCGCCGAGGGGTATGCCGTCGTCCCGCACGGCGAGCACATGCACGGCCCCGGCGTCGTACGCGTCGTACTCCAGGTCCTCCGGCACACCCTGCTCGACGACGAAGACCTGCTTGCGCACCGCGAAGCAGGCCTCGCGATCAGCGGGGCCGTCGGCGACGCGCACCGCGTAGGACACCGGCACGGGGCTCACGCGTACGTCTCCTCGCGGACCTTGTCCAGGGCCTTCTGCAGATCCGCCGGGTAGTCGCACTCGAACTCGACCCAGCTGCCGTCCCCGGGGTGCTCGAAGCCGAGCCGTACGGCCTGCAGCCACTGGCGGGTGATGCCGAGCCGCTTGGCGAGCGTCGGGTCGGCGCCGTACGTGAGGTCGCCGACGCAGGGGTGCCGGTGGGCGGACATGTGGACGCGGATCTGGTGGGTGCGCCCGGTCTCCAGCTTGATGTCGAGCAGGGAGGCGGCGCGGAACGCCTCGATGAGGTCGTAGTGCGTGACCGACGGCTTGCCCTCGGCGGTGACGGCCCACTTGTAGTCGTGGTTCGGGTGCCGCCCGATGGGCGCGTCGATGGTGCCGCTCGTGGGGTCGGGGTGGCCCTGGACCAGCGCGTGGTACCGCTTGTCGACCGTCCGCTCCTTGAACTGGCGCTTCAGCGACGTGTACGCGTACTCCGACTTGGCGACCACCATGAGGCCCGAGGTGCCCACGTCGAGCCGGTGCACGATGCCCTGGCGCTCGGCGGCACCGGACGTCGAGATCCGGTACCCGGCGGCGGCGAGCCCGCCGATGACGGTGGGCCCCGACCAGCCGGGGCTGGGGTGCGCGGCAACACCGACCGGCTTGACGATCACGACCACGTCATCGTCGTCGTGCACGATCTCCATGCCCTCGACCGGCTCGGCGACGACCTGCACCGGCGCGGGCGCCTGCGGCATCTCGACCTCGAGCCAGGCCCCGCCGTGCACCCGCTCCGACTTGCCGACCACCGACCCGTCGACCGTGACCTTCCCCGCGGCGGCGAGCTCGGCCGCCTTCGTACGGGAGAAGCCGAACATGCGGGAGATGGCGGCGTCGACACGCTCGCCCTCCAGGCCGTCGGGCACGGGCAGGGTACGGATCTCGGGAATCGTGCTCACCCGACGAGTATGCCGGACCGCCACGACACGCCCGACCGCGCCTGTGGAAAACCCCGTCCGACCCGTGCCCCCTTGTGGACTCAGTCCTTGTGGACGGTCCCGTCCGGGTCGAGCCCCCGGAACGACAGCAGCACGATCAGGATGCCGCCGCACACGATGGCCGAATCCGCGAGGTTGAAGACCGCGAAGCCCTTCGGCGCGATGAAGTCGACCACCGCGCCCTCGAAGACGCCCGGCGACCGGAAGATCCGGTCGGTGAGGTTGCCCAGCGCACCGCCGAGCAGCAGACCGAGCGCGATCGCCCAGGGCAGGCTGTAGAGCTTGCGGGCGAGCCGGGCGATCACCAGGATCACGATCGCCGCGATCATCGTGAAGATGATCGTGAAGGCCTCGCCGAAGCCGAAGGCCGCGCCCGCGTTGCGGATCGCCTCGAACTTCAGCCAGTCCCCGATGATCTCGATCGGCTCGTGGTGCTCCAGCTTCGCGACCACGATCATCTTGCTGACCAGGTCGAGCGCGTACGCCAGCGCCGCGACCCCGAACAGCACGGCGATCCGGCGCCTGCCGCGCGGCTGCGCGGCGGCCTCGGCCCGCTGCGCCGCGGTGTCGTCGCCGTCGGACTGCTCCGGGCCGGCCCCCGCCGCGTCTGGAATGTCCGGCGTACCGATGATGCGCTCCGCCTCTGCCACGTGAGTCCCTCAACCTAGGTTCCTGACTGAGGACAAAGGTACGACACGCCCGCCGCGGAGCAGGGGCTCAGGCGGCGATCGCTAGCGGCGTTCCTGTTTCTGCTTGCACTCGACGCACAGGGTGGCCCGGGGGAAGGCCTGCATTCGCGCCTTTCCGATCGGATTGCCGCAGTTCTCGCAGAGTCCGTAGGTGCCCGAGGCCAGCCGGTCCAGGGCACGCTCGGTCTGGTCGAGCATCTCGCGCGCGTTGTGGGCGAGGGACAGCTCGTGCTCGCGTGTGATGTTCTTCGCCCCGGTGTCGGCCTGATCGTCGCCCGCGCCGTCCCCGGAGTCCCGCATCAGACCCGTCAGGGCCCGCTCGGAGGCATCCAGCTCGGTCCTCAGCCGCATCGCCTCGGACTGCAGCTCCGTCCGGGCCTCGGTCACCTCCTCGGGGGTCCAGGGGTCCTCGCCGGGGCGTACCGCCAGCTCGCCGGGCTCCACCGCGGCGGGCCGTGCCTTGGGGACGGCGGTGGGCTTCTTCTTCGCCGCCGTAGCCGTACCAGGAGTGTTCTTCGCAACCACCGTCGTGGCTCCCGTCGTCTCGGCGGCCTCGGCCGCGCCCGCCTTCTTGACCGTGCTCTTCGTCGCAGAGGTGCTCTTCTTGGCCGTCGACGTCTTCTTGGCCGCGGTCTTCCTGACGACCGCCTCACCACCGACCGGCTTCCGGCCCGTCGCCTTCCCTGCGACCGATTTTCCGGCGACCGGTTTCCCGGCGACCGCTTCGCCCGCGACCGACTTCTCGGCCGCGGCCTTCTTGGCCACCGCGCTCTTCGCCCCCGCCCTCTTCGCCACCACCTTCGTGGCCGCCGCCTTCTTCGCCACCCTCTTCTTGCCGGCCGCCTTCACCGCCGCGGCCTTCTGCCCCTCGTCCCCACCGCCGGAGGCCACCGTGGATCTGCCGGACGCCGACTGCTGTACGGCGGTCTTCTTCGCCACCATGGCCGCGCCCCTTCACATATTGTGATCTTGCACGCGTATCGTGCTGGGACGATAAATCGACCCGAGTCCCGCGGCAACGGGGCAGACCACCCGTTCCTCCCGCCCCGCGACCGTCGCGCGACGAGCCTGCAAGCGTTGTGCCCAGCTCCCCGCCGGGTATTCCGCCGCGCCGCACGTCCCAGGATCCGGACGCCCGACCCGCTCCATTCGGGTCATCGCGCAGGTCATCCCGCTCCCGCCCGGCAACCCCGGCCAAGACCCCACCGCGCCCCGCCCACGGCCGCCTGAAATCCGGTCGGCCGCTGTCCGTACGGCGCCGTACACTGGGCGGAGCGAGAAGCGTGGATGGGGACGAGTAGCGTCGTACGCAGCCCAGAGCGACCCGGGGACGGTGGAAGCCCGGGGGCGAGCGCGATGTGAAGATCACCCCGGAGCCGCCGGAAGAAAGCCGCACCGCACGGCGCAGTCCGTGGGACGTGGCGAGTAGACCCGGCATCGCGACCTCAATGAGGGGGCTCACCGGTGCGTACGGCGCACAGGCGGGCCAAGGAGGGTGGTACCGCGGGAGCGCGCCGCACACGGCGTACGAAGGATCGAAGCTCTCGTCCCTCCGACGGAAGGCAGCAAGTCCGTTGGAGGAAGCCCGCTCATGACAGAGCCGACGTACCGCCAGGTGCCCGCCCAGGTCGATCTGCCCGCGCTCGAGCACGCGGTGCTCGACTTCTGGCGCGAGCAGAAGATCTTCGCCAAGAGCCTGGAGCAGTCCGAGGGCCGCCCCGAGTGGGTGTTCTACGAGGGCCCGCCCACCGCCAACGGCATGCCGGGCGCCCACCACATCGAGGCCCGCGTCTTCAAGGACGTCTTCCCCCGCTTCCGCACGATGCGCGGCTACCACGTCGCCCGCAAGGCCGGCTGGGACTGCCACGGCCTCCCCGTGGAGCTGGCGGTCGAGAAGGAGCTCGGCTTCAACGGCAAGAAGGACATCGAGGCGTACGGCATCGCCGAGTTCAACGCCAGGTGCCGTGACTCGGTGACCCGGCACACCGACGCCTTCACCGAGCTCACGACCCGCATGGGCTACTGGGTCGACCTCGACGACGCCTACCGGACCATGGACCCCGAGTACGTCGAGTCCGTCTGGTGGTCGCTCAAGGAGATCTTCAACAAGGGCCTGCTGGTCCAGGACCACCGCGTCGCCCCCTGGTGCCCCCGCTGCGGCACCGGCCTGTCGGACCACGAGCTGGCGCAGGGCTACGAGACGGTCGTCGACCCCTCGGTCTTCGTCCGTTTCCCGCTCACCTCCGGTCCGCTCGCCGGTGAGGCCGCGCTCCTGGTGTGGACGACCACACCGTGGACGCTGGTGTCCAACACCGCGGTCGCCGCCCACCCCGAGGTCACCTACTTGGTCGCCACGGACGGCACGGAGAAGCTCGTCGTCGCCGAGCCGCTCGTCGCCAAGGCGCTCGGCGAGGGCTGGGAGACCACCGGCCAGACCTTCACCGGCGCCGAGATGGAGCGCTGGACCTATCAACGTCCGTTCGAGCTCGTGGAGTTCCCGGAAGCAGCGCATTTCGTCGTCAACGCGGAATACGTGACGACGGAGGACGGTACGGGTCTGGTCCACCAGTCCCCCGCCTTCGGTGAGGACGACCTCAAGGTCTGCCGCTCGTACGGCCTGCCCGTGGTGAACCCGGTCCGTCCCGACGGCACCTTCGAGGAGGACGTCCCCCTCGTGGGCGGCGTCTTCTTCAAGAAGGCGGACGAAAAGCTCACCGAGGACCTCCAGCAGCGCGGTGCGCTCTTCCGGCACATCCCGTACGAGCACAGCTACCCGCACTGCTGGCGCTGCCACACCGCGCTCCTCTACTACGCGCAGCCGTCCTGGTACATCCGCACCACCGCCGTCAAGGACCGCCTCCTCCAGGAGAACGAGAAGACCAACTGGTTCCCGGACTCGGTCAAGCACGGCCGCTTCGGCGACTGGCTGAACAACAACATCGACTGGGCGCTCTCCCGCAGCCGCTACTGGGGCACCCCGCTGCCGATCTGGCGCTGTGAGGAGAACCACCTGACCTGCGTCGGCTCCCGCGAGGAGCTGTCCCAGCTCTCCGGCACCGACCAGTCGGAGCTGGACCCGCACCGCCCGTTCATCGACGCGGTCACCTTCCCCTGCCCCCAGGACGGCTGCGGCAGCACCGCCACGCGCGTCCCGGAGGTCATCGACGCCTGGTACGACTCGGGCTCGATGCCGTTCGCGCAGTGGGGCTACCCGCACAAGAACAAGGAGCTCTTCGAGTCCCGCTACCCGGCCCAGTTCATCAGCGAGGCCATCGACCAGACCCGCGGCTGGTTCTACACGCTGATGGCCGTCGGCACCCTGGTGTTCGACAAGTCCTCCTACGAGAACGTCGTGTGCCTCGGCCACATCCTCGCCGAGGACGGCCGCAAGATGTCCAAGCACCTGGGGAACACCCTGGAGCCGATCCCGCTGATGGACCAGCACGGCGCCGACGCCGTTCGCTGGTTCATGGCCGCCGGCGGCTCCCCCTGGGCGGCCCGCCGCGTCGGCCACGGCACCATCCAGGAGGTCGTCCGCAAGACGCTCCTCACGTACTGGAACACGGTCGCCTTCCAGGCCCTGTACGCCCGCACGTCGAACTGGGCGCCCAGCGCGGCGGACCCGGCCCCGGCCGACCGCCCGGTCCTGGACCGCTGGCTGCTCTCGGAGCTCCACGCCCTCACCGACCAGGTGACCGGGGCCCTGGAGGCCTACGACACCCAGCGCGCCGGAAAGCTCCTGTCGGCGTTCGTCGACGACCTGTCGAACTGGTACGTGCGCCGGTCGCGCCGCCGCTTCTGGCAGGGCGACAAGGCCGCGCTGCGCACCCTGCACGAGGTCGTCGAGACGGTCACGAAGCTGATGGCCCCGCTGACCCCGTTCATCACCGAGCGGGTCTGGCAGGACCTGATCGTGCCGGTCTCCCCGGGCGCCCCGGAGTCGGTGCACCTGGCCTCCTGGCCGGAGGCGGACCTCTCCGCGATCGACCCCGAGCTGTCGAAGCAGATGGTCCTGGTGCGCCGCCTGGTCGAGCTGGGACGTGCCACGCGCGCGGAGTCGGGCGTCAAGACCCGCCAGCCCCTCTCCCGCGCCCTGGTGGCGGCGACGGGCTTCGACTCGCTGAACCCCGAGCTGCACACGCAGATCACGGAGGAGCTGAACGTCAGCTCCCTGGCCTCCCTCTCCGAGGTCGGCGGCTCGCTGGTGGACACCACCGCCAAGGCCAACTTCCGCGCGCTGGGCAAGCGCTTCGGCAAGCGCGTCCAGGACGTGGCCAAGGCCGTGGCGAACGCCGACGCGGCCGCCCTGTCCCTGGCCCTGCGCGAGGGCACGGCGACGGTCGAGGTCGACGGCGAGACCATCAGCCTCGCCCCCGACGAGGTGATCATCACGGAGACGCCCCGCGAGGGCTGGTCGGTGGCCTCCGACTCGGGTGCGACGGTCGCCCTCGACCTGGAGATCACGGAGGAACTCCGCCGGGCGGGCCTCGCCCGCGACGCGATCCGCCTGATCCAGGAGGCCCGCAAGAACAGCGGCCTGGACGTGGCCGACCGGATCGCCCTGCGCTGGACGGCGACGGACCCGGCGGTGACCGCGGCCCTGACCGAGCACGCGCCCCTGATCGCGGACGAGGTCCTCGCGACGGACTTCGCCTCCGGCGAGGCCGACGACACGTACGGCGCCCCGTTCACGGACGAGGCGCTCACGCTGACGTTCCGCCTGCGCAAGGCCTGACAGCTGCCCGCGCCCCTGACGGGCGCGGGCAGCTCCCAGCCTCGCCGTACGTAGCTGCGGGCAATCGGGCCGCTGGGGCGATGGGGGTACCTCCCGCTCGAGCGAAGCCGAGAGTGGGGGAGGGTGGGCG
>NZ_JARGEE010000377.1:0-8734 GCF_033794485.1 Streptomyces sp. MB09-02B | reverse complement strand
TTTTTTTTTTTTTTTAATCGAAAAACGGATTACGAGATTTCTGCCGTTCTCGTGGGCTCGGAGATTTGTTTAAGAGACAGCTCCCGCAGACCAACGCACCCCAAGGAGTCGATCCACCATGGCGAGCGAAGCGCCGACCGGCCATGTATCCGACCTCGACTGGCTGATGAGCGGCCTCGTCCAGCGCGTACCGCACACCACGAGCGCGGTGCTGCTCTCCTGCGACGGGCTGGTGAAGTCGGTCCACGGCCTCGACCCGGACAGCGCCGACCACATGGCCGCCCTGGCCTCCGGCCTGTACTCCCTGGGACGCAGCGCGGGCGTCCGCTTCGGCGACGGCGGCGACGTCCGCCAGGTCGTCGTCGAACTCGACTCGACCCTGCTGTTCGTCTCCACCGCCGGTTCCGGCACCTGCCTCGCCGTGCTCGCCGGACGGGAGGCCGACGCCGCCGTCCTCGGCTACGAGATGGCGATGCTGGTCAAGAGCGTCCGCCCGTACCTGGTCACCCAGCCCCGGCAAGCCGTCGAACCCTCCGCGATGAGGCCTTGACCGTGCCCGCGGCCGGCGACGGACCCCTGTACGACGACGCCGCCGGGCGCCTGGTGCGCCCCTACACCGTCATCAACGGCCGGACCCGGCCGACCACCGCGCTCGATCTCCTCTCACAGGTGATGGCCACCGGGGCGACCCCCCTCGGCTATCTGGGCCCCGAGCATGCGACCGCACTCGACCTGTGCCGGGCACCCGTCTCGGTCGCCGAGATCGCCGCACACCTCACGTTGCCGGCGACGGTCACCAAGGTGCTGCTGTCCGACCTCGTCGACTGCGGAGCCCTCACCACCAAGCCCCCGGTTTTCCACCACAACCCGACAGACCGGTCTCTTCTGGAGGCAGTGCTCGATGGACTACGACGACAGCTCTGACCCCTTCCCCACCGCACTCAAGATCCTGGTGGCGGGAGGGTTCGGGGTCGGCAAGACGACCTTCGTCGGCGCGGTGAGCGAGATCGCGCCGCTGAGCACGGAGGAACTGCTCACCACCGTGAGCGCCGCCACCGACAATCTCGACGGCATCGAGAACAAGGTCGAGACGACCGTCGCGATGGACTTCGGCCGCATCACCCTGGACCCGCGCCATGTGCTCTATCTGTTCGGCACCCCCGGACAGCAGCGGTTCTGGTTCATGTGGGACGAACTCTCGGAGGGCGCCCTCGGCGCGGTCATCCTCGCCGACACGCGCCGCCTGGAGGACTGCTTCGCCGCCGTCGACTTCTTCGAGCAGCGGGGCCTCGGCTTCATCGTCGCCATCAACGAGTTCGACGGCTCCCACCGCTACGACGCCGACGAGGTGCGCGCGGCCCTCGACCTCGACCCGGAGATCCCCGTCGTCTGCTGCGACGCCCGGATCTCCAGCTCGGGCGTCCAGACCCTGCTCACCCTCGTCCGGCACCTCCTCGCCCACACCCCGGCGCAGCTGCCGAGCCACGGAGCCCACACGTGACGTACGACCCGCCGCGTCCCGTCGGACGGCTGCTGCTCACTCCCGACGACCCGGGCGCCCCCGAGCGCGTGGCGCGGCTGCGGATGCTGGGGCTCGGCGCGTACGCCGAACCGGAGTTCGACGCCTTCGCGGACCGGCTCGCGGAGGTCGCCGCGGTGCCGTACGCGACGGTCAACTTCATCGACGAGGAACGGCAGTTCTTCGCCGGCCTGCATGTGTCGGCACAGCCCACAGCCGACACCACGCTGCTCGGCGTCGATCGCCGCCTCGCCCGGGACCACGGGTTCTGCCCGTACGTGGTGGTCCGCCGCAAAGGGCTCGTCCTCGAAGACGTGCGCGAGTACCCGAAGTTCGCCGGCAACCCCGTCGTCGACGACCACGGCATCCGCTCCTACCTCGGCGCGCCCCTCCTCGACCGTACGGGCATCGCCCTCGGCACGGTCTGCGTCATGGACGTCCAACCGCGCCCCTGGGGCCGGGCGGGCCTGGAGACCATCAAGGCGATGGCCGCGGAACTGGCCGCCCGGATCGAGGGGCGGGAGGCGTTCCCGTGAGCTGCGAAGCGGGTGGCACTTCATGGCGGATCGCGGATGAGGCTACTCGTCGGCGATCCAGGTCCTGGGCGCTCCCGACTCGTAGTGCCTCCCCGAGTGGCCGAGTGGCAGGGCGCAGAAACTGCCACCCTGTAGCAGAAGGGTCCAGCTGTCCGGTCCGGGTTCGCCGCAGCGAGGCACGGTGTCCGGGTCCGGCGCTGTCCTGGCAGCATGTGGTTCGGCCGTGGCTCCCCCCGCGCAATCGTCCTGACCCATGTCGAGATGTGGCTCATTGGTCATGAGCACATCGTTTCACTCCGCGCTGCCGGGAGCGGAGTGGGTGTGAAGGAAAGCTGCGGCGGAGGTTAAGAAAACCTCGATGGACCCGGGGTGCCGGCGTGCGGCAGATTGATCGGCGATCCCACCCCTCTCCCCGGTACGGGCCTGTTCGTCATGGACCGCTCGTCATGGACCGCGCCGGGGGCGCACCCACAGGAGCCGTAGCGTTGAAGGCGCTGGTCAAGGAGAAGGCGGAGCCCGGACTGTGGCTCGTCGACGTCCCGGAGCCCGAGATCGGCCCCGGTGACATCCTGATCAAGGTCCTGCGGACCGGGATCTGCGGTACCGACCTGCACATCCGGGCTTGGGACGGCTGGGCCCGGCAGGCCATCCGCACCCCGCTCGTGGCCGGCCACGAGTTCGTCGGCGAGGTCGTGGAGACCGGCCGGGCCGTCACCGACATCCAGGTCGGCGATCGGGTCAGCGGCGAGGGCCACCTCGTGTGCGGCAAGTGCCGCAACTGCCTCGCCGGCCGCCGCCACCTGTGCCGCGCCACCGTCGGCCTCGGCGTCGGCCGTGACGGCGCCTTCGCCGAGTACGTGGCCCTGCCCGCGACCAACGTCTGGGTGCACCGCGTCCCCGTCGACCTCGATGTGGCCGCGATCTTCGACCCGTTCGGCAACGCCGTGCACACCGCGCTCTCCTTCCCCCTGGTCGGCGAGGACGTCCTGATCACCGGCGCGGGCCCCATCGGCCTGATGGCCGCCGCCGTCGCCCGGCACGCCGGCGCCCGGCACGTCGTGGTCACCGACGTCAGCGAGGACCGGCTGGAACTGGCCCGCAAGATCGGGGTCAGCCTCGCGCTCGACGTGGGCGAGTCGACCATCGCCGACGGTCAGCGGACCCTGGGCCTGCGGGAGGGCTTCGACATAGGCCTGGAGATGTCCGGCAACCCCGCCGCGATGCGCGACATGATCGCCAACATGACGCACGGCGGCCGGATCGCCATGCTCGGACTGCCGTCCGAGGAGTTCGCCGTCGACTGGTCCCGCGTCGTCACGTCCATGATCACCATCAAGGGGATCTACGGCCGCGAGATGTTCGAGACCTGGTACGCGATGACGGTGCTCCTGGAGGGCGGCCTCGACCTCGCCCCCGTCATCACCGGCCGCTACGGCTACCGCGACCACGAGGCGGCGTTCGCGGACGCGGCGAGCGGCGCGGGCGGCAAGGTCATCCTCGACTGGACTGCGTGAGTCAGCCGCGTCCGGACCTTGTAAGTCACCTGCTTCTTCTAGGAGTTCCCGATGTTCGACTCCGTGCGCGACGACCTGCGCACCACCCTCGACGAGATCCGTGCCGCCGGGCTGCACAAGCCCGAGCGGGTCATCGGCAGTCCGCAGTCGGCGACCGTCGCGGTCACCGCCGGCGGTCGTCCCGGCGAGGTCCTCAACTTCTGCGCCAACAACTACCTCGGCCTCGCCGACCACCCCGAGGTGATCGCCGCCGCCCACGAGGCCCTCGACCGCTGGGGCTACGGCATGGCCTCCGTCCGCTTCATCTGCGGTACGCAGGAGGTGCACAAGGAACTGGAGGCGCGGCTGTCGGCGTTCCTCGGCCAGGAGGACACGATCCTCTACTCCTCCTGCTTCGACGCCAACGGCGGTGTCTTCGAGACCCTGCTCGGCCCCGAGGACGCGGTGATCTCCGACGCCCTCAACCACGCCTCGATCATCGACGGCATCCGGCTCTCCAAGGCCCGCCGCTTCCGCTACGCCAACCGTGATCTGGCCGACCTGGAACGGCAGTTGAAGGAGGCGGCCGAAGGCGGCGCCCGCCGCAAGCTGATCGTCACCGACGGCGTCTTCTCCATGGACGGCTATGTGGCCCCCCTCCGCGAGATCTGCGACCTCGCCGACCGCCACGACGCCATGGTCATGGTCGACGACTCCCACGCCGTCGGCTTCACCGGCCCCGGCGGCCGCGGCACCCCTGAACTGCACGGCGTCATGGACCGCGTCGACATCATCACCGGCACGCTCGGCAAGGCCCTGGGCGGCGCCTCCGGCGGCTACGTCGCCGCCCGTGCCGAGATCGTCGCCCTGCTGCGCCAGCGCTCCCGGCCGTACCTCTTCTCCAACACCCTCGCGCCGGTGATCGCGGCGGCCTCCCTGAAGGTGCTCGACCTCCTGGAGTCGGCCGACGACCTGCGCGTCCGCCTCGCCGAGAACACGGCGCTGTTCCGCCGCCGCATGACCGAGGAGGGCTTCGACATCCTCCCCGGCGACCATCCGATCGCCCCCGTCATGATCGGTGACGCGGCGAAGGCGGGCCGCCTGGCCGAGCTGCTCCTGGAACGAGGCGTCTATGTGATCGGCTTCTCCTACCCGGTCGTCCCGCAGGACCGGGCCCGCATCCGCGTCCAGCTCTCCGCCGCGCACTCGACGGCGGACGTGCACCGGGCGGTGGACGCGTTCGTGGCGGCACGGGCGGAGCTGGAGGGCTGAACGGACGGTCCGGCCGGGGCGGAGCTGGAGGGCTGAACGGACGGTCCGGCCGGGGCGGAGCTGGAGGGCTGAACGGACGGTCCGGCCGGGGCGGAGCCGGAGGGCCGAACGGAACGGTCCGGCCGGGGCGGAGCCGGAGGGCCGAACGGAACGGTCCGGCCGGGGCGGAGACCAGATGCGCGCGGCTCGGGGGAAAGCGGGCATTTGAGAGAATCGATCCCATGATCGAAGCGCGGCGGCTCCACATCCTGCGTGCGGTGGCCGACCACCGTACGGTGACGGCGGCTGCCGCCGCGCTGTACCTCACCCCCTCCGCCGTGTCCCAGCAGCTCACAGCCCTGGAACAGGAGACGGGGCACCGTCTGGTCGAGCGGGGCGCGAAGGGCGTACGGCTGACCCCGGCCGGCGAGATCCTGCTCGGCCACACCAACGCGGTCCTCGCCCAGCTGGAACAGGCGGCGGCGGAACTGGCCGCGTACAGCTCGGGCGAAGCCGGCACCGTCACGGTCGCCTCCTTCGCCACCGGGATCGCCCAGGTCGTGGCACCCGCGCTGGCCCGCCTCGCCGAGTCCGCGCCCGGCATCCGCCTCCGCGTCCAGGACGCCGAGGGCGACGCGAGTCTGCCGATGGTCCTGGACCGGCAGGTCGACATCGCCGTGGCCGTCGAGTACCGGGGCGCGCCGGCCGCCGACGACCCCCGCCTCACCCATGTCGCGCTGTACGCCGAGCCGTTCGACGCGGTCGTGCCCGTCGGCCACCGCCTCGCCGACGCGGCCGAGGTGCCGCTCGCCGAACTGGCCAAGGACCCCTGGATCGGCCCGTATCCCGGCAATCCCTGCCATGACGTCGTCGTCCTGGCCTGCGAGAACGCCGGCTTCCAGCCGCGCCTCGAACACTCCTCCGACGACTTCCGCGCCGTGGTCGCCCTCGCCGCCGCCGACGCGGGCGTCGCCCTCGTACCCCGCTCGGCGCTGCGCGGCACGGACCTCACGGGCGTGGTCGTGCGCCCCGTGGACGGCGTGGCCCCCACGCGCCGCGTCTTCGCCGCCGTACGCCGTGGCGCGGAGGGACATCCACTGATCCGGCCGGTGCTGGAGGCGCTGGGGGAGGCGGCGGAGTGAGGTGGACCAAACCTGCGCTGGCCGAGCGAGATGCCCGACCGAAGTGCCCGACCGAAGTGCCCGACCGAAGTGAACGATGAAGTGAACGACTGAGGAGGCGGGGCGGCATGCTCCGCCGTCGTTTTGCCAGTACCGGCGGCACCTTCCGACGCTGATTGTCAGTGGTCACCGCTACCGTGCGTCTCATGCCCGATGCAGAAGACGTACGACGTGTCGCCCTCTCCCTGCCCGACAGCACGGAGAAGGTCGCCTGGAGCATGCCCACCTTCCGGGTGGCGGGGAAGATGTTCGCGACGCTGCCTGAGGACGAGACGTCCATGGCCGTGCGGTGCCCCAAGGTGGAGCGGGACGAGCTGGTCCTCGCCGAGCCGGGCAAGTTCTGGATCGCCGAGCACGAGGCGGGGTTCGCCTGGGTGCGGGTGCGGCTCTCCGCGCTGGAGGACGAGGCCGAGCTGCGCGATGTCCTCGCCGACTCCTGGCGCCAGGCCGCACCGACCAAACTGCTCGACGCCTACCCGGAGTTGGGGCTCCCGGCCGCCGACTGAGCCGCCTCGACCCGTGCGTGCCGTTACCGCAGGAACCCCGTGATCCGCTCCCGCAACGAGGCCGCGTCCAACCCGTGCGCGGCCACGTGCTCCTCCAACTGCCCGTAGCGCCGCAGCTCCCGCCGCCCCACGCCCAGCCCGAGCACCCGGTGCGGCACATCGGAGAGCGCGTCGTTGGCTGCGGCCGTCGACGTCCCCGCCAGGTAGGGCTCGACGAGGACGACGTCCGCGCCGGCCGAGTCGGTGGCCCGGCGCAACGCGGCCGAGTCGAACGGGCGCACGGTGGATGCGTACAGCACGGTCACATCGAGCCCCTCCGTGGCATCGAGGACCGCGTCGAGCATGGGCCCGACGGCGACGACGACCCCGCGGCGCCCCTCCCGCACGGTGAGGAACCCCTGTCCGTCCACTGCGAGCGCTTGCTCGTTGGACTGCGCGGACAGCCGTACGTACACCTTGTCGTCCTTGCCCCCACCCGCGCCGACCGCGTGCCTCAGCAGCGTCTCGGCCTCGTCGGGATGCCCCGGTACGTACACGGTCCACCCGTCGAGCGTGTCCAGGACGGCCACGTCGCCGGGCGCCATGTGGGTGAAGCCGCCGGCGGGCCAGTCGTAGGACGCGGCGGCGCTGACCAGCACCGCGCCCACGTCCTGGTGTCCCAGATCCAGTTTCACCTGCTCGAAGGGCCGTTCCACGAGGAAGCTCGCGAAGGTGTGCACCACGGGCCGCATTCCGGCCAGCGCCAGGCCCGCGCCCGCGCCGATCAGCAGTTGCTCCCGGATGCCGACGTTGATCACCCGGTCCGGATGCCGGCGCGCGGCATCCACGAAACCGTCCCGGCCGATCTCGGCGAGGACCACCGCGACCCGGGGATCCTCGTCGAGCATGCCGGAGACGACGGGTGCGAGGCGGTCACGCATGGTGTCCATGAGGTCTTCGTCCTTTCAGGGTGGTTGCGGAGCTCTCGGGGTCGGGCCGGTTCAGGCGTTCTTCGGCTCGACGCGGGCCACCACGACCCGGGGCCGCCCCGGGTGCGGCGCGGTGAAGGCGGCGTGCAGGGCGTCGTGGTCGCGGCCGTCCACGGTCTCGGCGGACCAGCCCGCCGCCTCGAACCGGGCGGCGATCCCGCCGGGCAGCGCGTGACTGGCGGAGGAGTTGTCGATCACGACGGTGTGCAGCCGGTCGAGCCCGGCGGGACCGGCGTAGGCGATCGCCTCGTGGTTGCTGCCCTCGTCCAGCTCCGCGTCCCCGATCAGCACCCACACTGCCGGGTCGACTCGCCCCTGGGCCCGCAGTCCGAGCGCCGTCCCGACCGCGATCGGCAGGCCGTGCCCGAGCGACCCGCTGCCGATCTCCGCGCCCGGCACCAGCACCCGGTCCGGGTGGTGGCCGAGCGGCGAGTCGTAGGAGCCGAAGCCGGGCAGCCACTCGACCGGCACGAACCCCTTCGCCGCGAGGACCGCGTAGTAGGCCATCGGGCCGTGCCCCTTCGACAGCAGGAACCGATCCCGCCCCGGGTCCTCCAGCCGCTCCGGCTCCACCCGGAGCACCCGGTCGTAGAGCACCCACAGCACGTCCAGCGTGGAGGTGGCCGCCGGCCCGTGCTTCTCCGCGCCCGTCATCAGCCCCATCAGCTCGGGCAGCTCCGTGAATCCGTACGTCGTCGTCATGAGGGAGAGCCTGCAACCTCAAGCAAACTTGAGGTCAAGGGGGTGGTGCCGGAGACGTCGCCCTCCGCTCGCCGGATCAACGAGCGGGATAAACGCGTGCGCGACCACCGGCCCGAGTGCGGTATTGTTTCCGTGCGCGTTCAGCCAGGGGAAACCCCAGGTCAGACGGGCACCGGGACGTGGCGCAGCTTGGTAGCGCACTTGACTGGGGGTCAAGGGGTCGCAGGTTCAAATCCTGTCGTCCCGACTGGAGGCAGTCGCAGATCAGGGCTGGTTTCGGATGTATCCGAAACCAGCCCTTGATCATTCTTGGGGACCAGCTGGGGACCAACGCTCCTTGACCGTGTCAGCGGACCATTGCGATGGGTGAAGTTTCCCCGTGATGCTGGACACTCGATGCTTACGCCGCGAGGGCGTGTCCTTGTTCGTGTCGCTGCCGGGTCTCCAGCGGTGTGAGGTAGCCCCAGACTGGATGCCTTCGCAGCCGCTTGCGGTTGAAAGAAGGTCTCGATGAAGGTGAAGATCTCAGCGCGGGCAGTGGTCCGGTCGGGCCAGCGGCGGGTGCCGATCTCCGCTTT
>NZ_JARGEE010000376.1:0-8812 GCF_033794485.1 Streptomyces sp. MB09-02B | reverse complement strand
ATGGCAGGCTTGGGCGCATGCGCCGTCGCCCCCTCAACCGCCCTCACCCCCTCCGCCGGTTCCGTGCGGCCCGCGCGGCCCGCACCGGCTTCGCCGGTCTCGCCGCGATCCTGCTCGCCGCACTCCCGGCCGCGCCCGCGGTCGCCGACGACGACGGGTTCACGATGAAGGACTCGCGGATCACCGAGTCGAGCGGTCTCGCCGCGTCCCGGCAGCACCCGGGGGTCTACTGGACCCACAACGACAGCGACGACGGCGCCTTCCTCTACGCCGTCGACAGCGGGACGGGCGAGACGGTCGCCACGGTCACCCTGACGGGCGTCGGCACCCCGCGTGACGTCGAGGCCGTCTCCATCGGCCCGGACAACAGGCTCTACGTCGGCGACATCGGCGACAACCTCGGCGGCACCTGGGCGTACGTGTGGATCTACGAGCTGCCGGAGCCGAAGGAGCTCAAGGACCAGACGGTCAAGGCCACGCAGTACGTCGTGAAGTACGAGGACGGGGCGCGGGACGCCGAGGCGCTGATGGTGCATCCGAAGACCGGGCGGGTCTACATCGCCGACAAGAACGAGGCGGGCGGATCGCTGTACGAGGGCCCGGCGGAGCTGTCCGCCTCCGGCACCAACGTGTTCAAGAAGGTCGCGGCCGTCCCCGACCTGGAGGTCACGGACGGCGCGTTCTCGCCGGACGGCAAGCAGCTCGCCCTGCGCGCGTACTTCGGCGGCATCCTCTACGACTGGAACGGCGGCAAGATCAAGAAGGTCGAGCGGCTGAGCGTGCCCCTGCAGCGGCAGGGGGAGTCGGTGACCTTCAACACCGACGGCTCGAAGATCATGTACGGCAGTGAGGGGTCCGGCAGCTCCGTCGTCGCGCGGGAGGTGCCCGGTGGCGGTTCCGGGAGCGGCGGCTCCGGCTCGTCCTCCTCCGACGACGACGGTTCCGGCACGACCCAGGCCGACGGCGAGGGCACCAGCTCGACCGTCAAGGTCGGCGCGCTCGCCGTGGCCGGCGCGGTCGTCGTCGTATGGGGCTTCCGCCGGCTTCTGCGCCGCCCGCCTTCCTGACCCACCCGCCTACCCGCGGCCCGCCTACCCACGGCCGGCCTCCGCATTCCCGGTCTTCGCGCCGCCCTCGCGGCGCCGGTTCACGAACACCTCCAGGCCGTCCAGGATGCGCTGCAGTCCGAACTCGAAGTGGTCGAAGTCCGAGCCGAACGAGTCCTCGGAGAGGCCGGCCAGGAGGGGGTAGCGGCCGGAGAGCATGAGCTCCTCCAGGAGGGGCGCCTGGGCCTGCCAGAACTCCGTGTCGGTGAGGCCGGTGCGGTGTTCCGCCTCCTCCGCGTAGACCTGCGTACGGGCGGCGCCGACGACATAGCCGTCCACGGCGACGACCGCGGAGATCAGTTCGGGGTCGGTCAGCCCCATGGACTTGATGCGGGAGAGGATCTTCTCCATGCCGTCCAGCGCGCTGGGCCCGAGGACGGGGCGGGACTGGTTCACCTGGAGCAGCCACGGGTGGCGCCGGTAGAGGGCCAGGGTGGCGCGCCCCATGGCCTCCAGGGCGGAACGCCAGCCGCCGTCGCCGAGGTCGGAGGGGTTCTCGGAGGGCCGCTGGACGCGGTCGAGCATCAGGTCCAGCAGTTCGCCCTTGCCGGGGAGGTAGCGGTACAGGGACATGGTCCCGGTGCCGAGTTCGGTCGCGACCCGGCGCATCGAGAGCGCGTGCAGCCCCTCCGTGTCGGCGACCCGGATCGCCGCCTCCACGATCCGGTCCAGGGTGAGGCCCGGTTTGGGGCCGCGACTGGGGCGGGGGCCGGTGTCCCAGAGCAGTTGCTGGGTGCGGACGATGTCGCCGCTGCCGCTGGTCTCCGTGCCGACGGCGGTGCCGGCCGCCGTAGCTCCTGCCGCACCGCCCGCCGTAGCGCTTTTGCCCCTTGTCATGAGCCTGAGTTTAGGTCCTCGCGGAAAAACTGGGTACGTCGTACGCGAAATCGGGTACGGTGTACCCAGTTCTTGACGGAAGTCTGTTGAGGGGGACTCATGAGTGACGGGTACGCGGTCCGGGCGGAGGGCCTGGAGAAGCGGTACGGGGAGAAACGCGCGCTGGACGGCTTCGACCTCACTGTCCGCGAGGGCGCGGTGCACGGCCTCCTCGGCCCGAACGGCGCGGGCAAGACCACCGCCGTACGCATCCTCTCCACGCTGCTGCGTCTGGACGGCGGCCGGGCGACGGTGGCCGGCCTCGACGTGGCGCGAGACCCGCGCGAGGTGCGGGCCCGTATCGGGCTGACGGGTCAGTACGCGGCCGTGGACGAGGTCCTGACCGGGCGTCAGAACCTGGAGATGTTCGGCCGGCTGTTCCACCTCGGCGGCAAGCGGGCGAAGCTGCGCGCGGTCGAGCTGCTGGACCGGTTCGACCTCACCGACGCCGCCGACAAGGGCGTCGGCAAGTACAGCGGCGGCATGCGGCGCCGGCTCGACCTCGCCGCCTCGATGATCCTCGCCCCCTCCGTCCTCTTCCTCGACGAGCCGACGACCGGCCTCGACCCGCGCAGCCGGGGTGAAGTCTGGGAATCCGTACGGGCGTTGGTGGCGAGCGGTACGACCGTGCTGCTCACCACGCAGTATCTGGAGGAGGCCGACCGGCTCGCCTCGCGCATCACCGTCATCGACCAGGGCCGGGCCATCGCGGACGACACCCCGGACGGGCTGAAGAGCACGGTCGGCGGTGACCGGATCGAGGTCGTCGTCGCCGAGCGCTCCGACATCCCGCGCGCGGTGAAGGTCGTCGCCCGCGTCTCGGACGGCGAACCGGAGTCGGACGAGACGGAGTTGCGGGTCCACGCGCCCGTGACCGACCGCGTCTCCGCTCTCACCGAGGTGGCCCGCACCCTCCAGGACGAGGGTGTGCGGGTCGAGGACATCGGCCTGCGCAGGCCCAGCCTGGACGACGTGTTCCTGCGCCTGACGGGCCACCGCACGGAGAAGACCGACGAGAACGACGAGGGGGCCACCGCATGACCGCCGTCGATCCGAACGCCGTCGCAGCCCGTGGCGTCGCCACGAGCGCCGTCGACCTGGACGTGTCGAGCGAGCACGGCCGTACGTACTGGGTGCTGGCCGACGTCTGGAACATCGTCCGCCGCGGACTCACCCACTACCGGCGCCAACCGGTCAACATCGCCTGGCAGTTGGGCTTCCCGATTCTCTCCGTCCTGCTCTACGGCTATGTCTTCGGCAGCGCCATGCAGGTGCCCGGGGGCGGGGACTACCGGGACTTCCTGATGCCGGGGATGTTCGTGATGACGATGGCCTTCGGGTTCATCAACACGGCGACCCTCGTGGTCTACGACTCCACCAAGGGCGTCATCGACCGGTTCCGCTCCATGCCGATGGCGCCGTCGGCGGTGGTCGCGGGGCGGGGGGTCACCGATCTCCTCGTCGCCTGCGCCGAGTTGGCCATCATGATGCTGACGGCCCTCGCGATGGGCTGGCGCCCCGACGCCGGCCTCGGCTTCCTGGCCGCGTTCGGGCTGCTGCTCTGGCTGCGCTTCGCGCTCATCTGGATCGGCGTCTGGCTGGGCCTGCTGGTCCCCAACCCGGAGGCGGCGGGCGGTCTCTTCGCGGTGGCCTTCCCGCTGACCATGATCTCCAGCATCTTCGTCGCCCCGCAGTTGATGCCCGACTGGCTGGGCTGGATCGCCGCCTGG
This sequence comes from Streptomyces sp. MB09-02B, assembly GCF_033794485.1. Taxonomy (NCBI): domain Bacteria; kingdom Bacillati; phylum Actinomycetota; class Actinomycetes; order Kitasatosporales; family Streptomycetaceae; genus Streptomyces; species Streptomyces sp. MB09-02B. The sequence continues at coordinate 5,100 of NZ_JARGEE010000376.1, read as the reverse complement.
AACCCGATCTCCTCCACGGCCGCCGCGACCCGCGACCTGTTCGGCACGCCGGTCGGCGGCGGTGACTCCTGGATCGAGCAGAACGCGCTGCTGATGGCCGGGGTGTGGCCGGTGGTGCTCACGCTGATCTTCCTGCCGCTGGCGGTGCGGAGGTTCCAGAAGCTGAGCCGGTGAGGACCGCGCGGGGCGTCCGGTGTACCAGGTGGCGCCGGACGCCTTGACGTGTTCATGTGATCTGTCTTCCATGGAGGTGCGGGGGATGGGAGCGCTCCCATCCGTTCCGGCCCCGCGCCTCCCGAGGAGGAAGCAGCGACATGTTCCGCAGCTTACGGAGAACCCTGGGCGCCCTGTGCGCGGCCGCCGCCGTGCTCGCGCTGCCCCTGACCGGCGGCGCGCAGGCGGCCGCCGGTGCGGCCGGCGCGGCTGAGAAGGTCGCCGCGGCCGAGGCCGGTGCCGGTTACTGGCGCACCAGCGGCCGGCAGATCCTGGACGCGAACGGTCAGTCCGTCCGTATCGCCGGCATCAACTGGTTCGGTTTCGAGACCGCCAACCACGTCACCCACGGCCTCTGGGCCCGCGACTACAAGAGCATGATCGACCAGATGAAGTCGCTGGGCTACAACACCATCCGGATGCCCTACAGCGACGACATCCTCAAGCCCGGCACCATGCCCGACAGCGTCAACTACTCCGACGGAAAGAACGCCGGCCTCCAGGGCCTCACCTCGCTCCAGGTGCTGGACAAGATCGTCGCGTACGCCGGTCAGAGCGGCCTGAAGATCATCCTCGACCGGCACCGCCCGGACGCGGCGGGCCAGTCGGCGCTCTGGTACACCTCGGCCGTCCCCGAGACGACGTGGATCACCAACCTCAAGGCGCTGGCCACCCGGTACAAGGGCAACCCGACCGTCGTCGGCATCGACCTCCACAACGAGCCCCACGATCCCGCCTGCTGGGGCTGCGGCGACACGGCGAGGGACTGGCGGCTGGCCGCCCAGCGCGCGGGCAACGCGGTCCTCTCCGTCAACCCGGACCTGCTGATCCTCGTCGAGGGCGTCCAGACGTTCAACGGTGTCTCGGGCTGGTGGGGCGGCAACCTGATGGGCGTGGCCCAGTACCCCGTACAGCTGGACGTGGCGAACCGGGTGGTGTACTCGGCCCACGACTACGCCACGAGCGTCGCCCAGCAGAGCTGGTTCAGCGACCCGTCCTTCCCGGCCAACATGCCGGGCGTCTGGGACAGGTACTGGGGCTACATCTTCAAGCAGAACATCGCGCCGGTGTGGGTCGGCGAGTTCGGTACGACCCTCCAGTCCACGGTCGACCAGCGCTGGCTGGCGGCCCTGGTGACCTATCTGCGCTCGACCTCCGCCCACGGCAACGACTCCTTCCACTGGACCTTCTGGTCCTGGAACCCCAACTCCGGTGACACCGGCGGCATCCTGAAGGACGACTGGCAGACGGTGGACACGGTCAAAGACGGCTACCTGACCAGCATCAAGGCCCCGGGCTTCCCGCCGGGCGGGGGCACCGACCCCGGTGACCCGGAGGACCCCGGTGGCCCGGGTGGCCCGGGTGGCCCGGGCGGTGGGACGCCCGCCTGCACCGCCGCCTACACCGTCAGCAGCGACTGGGGCAGCGGCTTCAACGCCGAGGTGAAGGTCACCAACACCAGCGCGACCGCGATCGGTTCCTGGAAGGTGACCTGGACCTGGCCCGGCTCCCAGCGGGTGACGAACATGTGGAACGCCTCCCACACCCAGAGCGGGGCGACGGTCACGGCGACCAACGCGGCGCACAACGGGACGGTCCCGGCGGGCGGTTCGGCGAGCTTCGGCTTCGGGGGTGCGCCCGGGGGCGGGGGTGTGCCGAGCGTGAGCTGCACGGCGGCGTGAGAAGGGTGTTCCGGGAGCGCGCCCCGAGGCCCCCCGGCATGTGAGGGGCATGTCCTGGATATGGGTAACTGCCCCTTTCTGTGAAGCAGTTGAGAGTATGCAATGACTCAATTCGGTCAAGTCTTGGTCGAATGAGTTCTTGAGGGGTGTGGTCTTCGGGAACCATGCCGCACGGGCCGCGCACCCGCGGCCCGTGAACCCCCCTCATCGTTGCGAGAGAACTCCATGAGAAGAAGCGCAGCCGTGCTGTGCGGCGCCGGTGTCGTCCTGGCCGGGACGCTCAGCGCCGTTCCCGCCAACGCGAGCGGGTCGCCCGCCGCGAACACCGTCCAGGCCGCCGCCGCGAAGGTCACCTGGAAGAAGTGCGCCACGGACGACTACCCGACGCTGCAGTGCGCGTCGGTGAAGGTGCCGCTCGACTACGCGAAGCCGAGCGGGAAGAAGATCACACTGGCGCTGTCCCGCGTGCCGCACACCTCGAAGACGTATCAGGGCCCGCTGCTGGTCAACCCCGGCGGCCCCGGCGGCAGCGGTCTCACGCTGGCCGGATTCGTCGCCTCCTCGCTGCCGAAGAAGGTCGCGGCCCAGTACGACGTCATCGGCTTCGACCCGCGCGGCGTGGGCGCCAGCAAGCCCGCCCTCAACTGCAAGCCCGGGTACTTCAACCCGGTGCGCCCGGACTCCGTGCCCAGCACGGCCGCCATAGAGAAGGCGAACCTCAAGCGGGCCCAGGACTTCGCCAAGGCCTGCGGCACGAAGCACAAGGACGTCCTGCCGTACATCAACACGATCAACGCCGTGAAGGACCTGGACTCGATCCGCAAGGCCCTCGGCGCCAAGAAGATCAACTACTTCGGCTACTCGTACGGCACCTACCTCGGCGCGGTCTACGCCAAGCTCTACCCCGAGCGCGTACGGCGTCTGGTGCTCGACTCGATCGTCGACCCGACCGGCGTCTGGTACGAGGACAACCTCGACCAGGACTACGCCTTCGACAAGCGCCACAAGGCGTTCATGAAGTGGGTCGCCAAGCACAACGCCACGTACAAGCTCGGCACCGACCCGAAGAAGATCGAGGCGAAGTGGTACGCCATGCGCGCCGCACTCGCCAAGAAGCCGGTCGGCGGCTCGGTGAAGGTGGGCGCCTCCGAGCTGGAGGACACCTTCCTCCCCGGCGGCTACTACAACGGCTACTGGCCCTTCCTCGCCGAGGCGTTCGCGGCCTACGTGGGCGACAAGAACGCCGACCCGCTGGTCGAGGCGTACCAGAACTTCGCCGCCGTCGACTCCTCCGGTGACAACGGCTACAGCGTCTACACCTCGGTGCAGTGCCGTGACGCGTCCTGGTCGCGCGACTGGAAGAAGTGGCAGAAGGACAACTGGGCGGTCTACAAGAAGGCGCCCTTCATGACCTGGAACAACGCCTGGTACAACGCGCCGTGCGCGTTCTGGCCGACCAAGTCGCTGAAGCCGGTGAACGTCGCCAACTCCAAGCTGCCCCCGACGCTGCTGTTCCAGGCGACGGACGACGCGGCCACCCCGTACCAGGGCGGTCTCACCGTCCACAAGCTGCTCAAGAACTCCAGCCTGGTCGTCGAGCAGGGCGGCGGCAACCACGGCATCACGCTGAGCGGCAACAGCTGCCTCGACAAGCACCTGGCCACCTACCTCACCAACGGCAAGGTGCCGCACGGCAAGGGCAAGGTCGACGCCACCTGCAAGAAGCTGCCCGACCCGAAGCCGGCGGCCCCGCAGGAGGCCTCGGCCCAGTCGACGCTGAGCTCGACGCAGGGGCCGGCCGCGACCCGCGGTGAGACCCTGCACGGCATCCTCGGCTTCCGCGGCTGAGCATCGCCGTCGCGCTGAGGCAACCGTCACGGTGAGGAAGCCGTCACGGTGAAGCACGCGAAGGGCGCCCGGCAGCATGTGCTGCCGGGCGCCCTTCGGTGTCGTACGGGAGTGATCGGGGTCAGAGCTTCTCGATCACGTAGTCGACGCACTTGGTGAGGGCCTCGACGTCCGCCGGGTCGATCGCCGGGAACATGGCGACACGGAGCTGGTTGCGGCCGAGCTTGCGGTACGGCTCGGTGTCGACGACGCCGTTGGCGCGCAGGACCTTGGCGACGGCGGCGGCGTCGATCTCGTCCGAGAAGTCGATCGTGCCGATGACCTGGGACCGCTTGGCCGGGTCGGCGACGAAGGGGCTCGCGTACTTGCTCTCCTCCGCCCACGTGTACAGCCGGGTCGAGGAGTCCTTCGTCCGGGCCGTGGACCAGCTCAGACCGCCCTGGCCGTTGATCCACTCCAGCTGCTGGTTGAGCAGGAAGAGGGTGGCGAGGGCCGGGGTGTTGTACGTCTGGTTCTTGCGGGAGTTGTCGATCGCCGTCGGCAGGCTGAAGAACTCCGGGACGTGACGGCCGGAGGCGTGGATCCGCTCGGCGCGCTCGATGGCGGCCGGGGAGAAGACACCGATCCACAGGCCGCCGTCGGAGGCGAAGGACTTCTGCGGGGCGAAGTAGTAGACGTCGGTCTCGGCGATGTCGACGGGCAGGCCGCCGGCGCCGGAGGTGGCGTCGACCAGGACGAGGGCGCCCTCGTCGGCACCGGCCACGCGCTTGATCGGGGCGGCGACACCGGTGGAGGTCTCGTTGTGGGTGAAGGCGTAGACGTCGACGCCCGCCTCGGCCTGCGGCTCCGGGTGGGTGCCGGGGTCGGAGGAGACGACCGTGGGCTCGGCGAGCCAAGGGGCGAGCTTCGCGGCCTTGGCGAACTTCGAGCTGAACTCGCCGAAGGTCAGGTGCTGGCTCTTGTTCTCGATCAGGCCGTGGGTCGCGACGTCCCAGAACGCCGTGGAGCCGCCGTTGCCGAGGACGACCTCGTAGCCCTCGGGGAGGGAGAACAGCTCGCTGATGCCCGCGCGGACCTGGCCGACCAGGTTCTTCACCGGGGCCTGGCGGTGGGAGGTGCCGAGCAGGGAGGTACCGGTGGCGGCCAGGGCGTCCAGCGCCTCCGTCCGCACCTTGGAGGGGCCCGCGCCGAAACGTCCGTCGGCGGGCTTGATGTCAGCGGGGATCTGGATATCAGCCACGTCGCGAGCCTATCGGCTCCGCGAAACGGGGGCGAAACGTCGTCCGTCGGGTGAGACGGGGTCGGGGTGCCTGGTAGCTCGGGGGTGCGGGTTTCGTCGGCGGGTGCGGGTGCGGGT
>NZ_JARGEE010000375.1:0-8862 GCF_033794485.1 Streptomyces sp. MB09-02B | reverse complement strand
TCTTTATATTATATTTGTTTTTTTTTTCTAAACAAAACTCGGCATACGTAATTTCTGCTTGTCTCGTGGGCTAGGAGTTGTGTATAAGAGACAGGCGTAGGCCGGGACACCGGGCCCGGTGGCCGAGTCAGAGTGTGCCTGACGTCGCCTTTTCCGGTTCCGGGACTGTCATCCGGACCGGCTCCGTACCCGTCGTGCTGTGGCGGGCCGCCCAGTTCTCCAGGGCGGTGCGGCAGGCGTGGTCCAGGTGGTGGAGGCCGGTGAGGTGGAGTTCCACGGGGCGGTCCTGCGGGAGGGACTCCAGGCTGTCCAGGATCTTCGGCAGGCGCAGGAACGTCGCGTTGCCGGAGAGGTAGGCCTGGACGGGCCCCGCGCCCTTGTCGATGACCTCCAGCTTGATGTGCGAGGCCTCCCAGGCGGTCTTGGCCACGGACAGGGCGAGACCGATCAGGACACCCTCGAACATGTTGACCGCGACGATCGCCACGGCCGTGGCCACCAGGATCAGCGCCTCGCCCCGGTGCGTGCGCCACAGGGAGACGACCCCGCGGAACGGGATCAGCTTGAAGCCCGCGTGGACGAGGATGCCGGCCAGGGCCGGGAGCGGGATCAGGGCGAGCGCGCCCGGGAGCAGGGCCACGAAGAGCAGCAGCCAGACGCCGTGCAGGACGCGGGAGGCCTTCGTCTTCGCGCCGGCCTGGAGGTTGGCGGAGCTGCGCACGATCACCGCCGTCATCGGCAGCGCGCCCAGCAGCCCGCACAAGGTGTTGCCGGCGCCCTGGGCCATCAGCTCCTTGTCGTACTCGGTGCGCGGACCGTCGTGCATCCGGTCCACGGCCGCCGCGCTGAACAGGCTCTCGGCGGAGGCGATGAGGGTGAAGGCGAGGATCGTGCCGAGCAGCGCCACGTCGGCGAGCTGGCCGAAGGCGTCCAGGCCGGGCGGCTGGATCACGTCCAGCAGGCCCTTCACCTCGACGTTCGCCACCGGGAGGCTGAAGGCCAGGGTGGCGCCCGTGGCCAGCAGGACCGCGGCGAGCGCGCCGGGAACCAGCTGGACCTTCTTCGGCAGGCGCTTCCACAGCACCATCACGGCGATGGTGCCCGCGCCGACCGCCAGCGAGGCGAGGGCGGCGGTGCTGCTCACGGCGTCGACGAAGGCGCCGGGCAGGCCCGCGATCTTGTCGAGGCCGGAGGCGGGTGCCTTCAGGCCGGCCGCCGCGTAGAGCTGGCCGGCGATGATCACCAGGCCGATGCCGGCGAGCATGCCCTCGACGACGGAGACGGATATGGCGCGGAACCAACGGCCCAGCTTCAGCGCGCCCATGGCGAGTTGGAGCAGACCGGCGGCGAGCACGATCACGCCGAGGGCGGGCAGCCCGAACTGGCGGACCGCCTCGAAGACCAGCACGGTCAGACCGGCCGCCGGGCCGGAGACCTGAAGGCTGCTGCCGGGCATCATCCCGGCGACGAGGCCGCCCACGATGCCGGTGACCAGGCCGAGTTCGGCCGGTACCCCGGAGGCGACGGCGACGCCGACGCACAGCGGGAGGGCGACGAGGAACACGACGAGCGAGGCGCCGAAGTCCTGCCGCAGATGGGGGAACTTGGAGGGGGAGGACGAGGAGGACGGGGGCAGGGGAGAGGTCTTGGAGTTCATGTCGGACACCTGGCCGCCGCTCACAGGGTCTCGAACTTGTCGGTCTCCGCGCGGTGTTCGCGCACGGCGCCCGTGTGGACCTCGTAGTACCAGCCGCGCAACCGCAGCCGTCCGTCCGCGAGGCGCTTCTCCACGCACGGGTAGGAGCGCAGGCGCAGCAGCTGGCTGAGGACGTGGTTCTGCACGCCGTCGGCGACCGTCGGATCCTCGACCGCCCCTTCCGGGCGGGGAGTGGCGTTGGTCAGCCAGTCGCGTACGGCCGGTACGGCGTCCAGGTCGTCGCCGCGCACCAGGGCGCCCACGGCGCCGCAGTGCGAGTGTCCGCAGACCACGATGTCGGTGACGCCGAGGACCTCCACGGCGTACTCGATGGTGGCCGTTTCACCGGTGGGGCGGTCGGCGGTGTAGGGCGGGACGATGTTGCCGGCGGTGCGCAGTTCGAAGAGCTCGCCGGGGCGGGCGCCCGTGATCAGGGCCGGGACGACCCGCGAGTCGGAGCAGGTGATGAACAGGACCTCGGGGGACTGGCCTTCGGCCAGCCTGGCGAACTCCTCAGGGCGCTGTCCGAACGTACGGGCGTTGTCGATGAGGGGCTGCATGATGGGGTGACTCCTCCTGGCGCGCCTCGTGGCGCGTCGGGCTTGCACGACAGAGTGGGGGGAACAGGCGCTCCGCGGCTCAGCAGCGGAAGACCTGGAGAACGGCCGGGGTGTGGGCCGTGAGAGGTCTCGACGCCCGGTGGTACGGGGCCGAGGGCCGTTCGGGTGCGCTCGCGGCCGCCGGGTTCTCCCCCAGCGGCGGACGCGCGGGCGTCCCGGGAACGGTGTGGGTGGTGAGGCGATGCCGGTCGCGTGTGCGGTGAGGACCGGTCGGGTCCTGTGAGGGTGCGCACGTGCGGTGGGTGACCGCCGTGTCACGCAACGGCTTCGCGGTGAGGGTGTTTCCGGGCTCGGCTTTGGCCTTGACTTGACCAAGCGTGTGCGCGGCTGCGAAGGATGTCGCGGGAGTGAAGAACGCCAGGGTGAGCAGGACGGCGGCTAGGGCCGAAAAGACGGTCCGGGTCGTCGTACCTCGCAATATGAGCCTCCTCACTGGCAGTTCCGGGTGTCTCCCACGCGTCGACAGTTGCTCGACTTGGTCAACCGATGGTCAACCGCTGGTCAAGAAACACGTTAACCCTGCAAAGTTGTTTGCAGGGTTAACTTAACGTTGCGAGCTGAAGAGAGCCTGAAAAGCGTGGGCGAGTTGGCTGGAACCGGCCCTTGACCTGGGGGAGTTCCGCTGGATCGCGTGACGGCTGGTGGCGGTGGGCTCAGTGCTCCACGAGACGCTTGGCGTCGCGCGCGAGGGCGGTGAGGCGGGAGATGGCCCGGAAGTACTTCTTGCGGTAACCGCCGTTCAGCATCTCCTCGCTGAACAGCCGGTCGAAGGGCAGCCCCGAGGCGAGCACGGGCACCTCGCGGTCGTACAGCCGGTCGGCCAGCACCACCAGCCGCAGCGCCGTGGACTGGTCCGGCACCGGCTTGACGTCCGTCAGGCACACCGCCTTCAGACCGTCCGTCAGGGCGCCGTACCGGCTGGGGTGGACACGCGCGAGGTGGTCCAGCAGGTGCGGGAAGTCGTCGAGCGAGGCGCCCTCGGTGGCGTACGCCGCCTTGGTGACCTCCTCCTCGGAGTACGGCGCCGGGGCCTCGGGCAGACCGCGGTGGCGGTAGTCCTCGCCGTCGATGCGCAGGGAGCGGAAGTGGGCCGACAGGCCCTGGATCTCCCGCAGGAAGTCGACCGACGCGAACCGGCCCTCACCGAGCTTGCCCGGCAGGGTGTTCGAGGTGGCGGCCAGGGCCACGCCCGCGTCGACCAGCTTGCCGAGCAGGGTCGACACCAGGACCGTGTCGCCCGGGTCGTCCAGCTCGAACTCGTCGATGCACAGCAGACGGTGGCCGGAGAGCGTCTGCACCGTCTTCTGGAAACCCAGGGCGCCGACCAGGTTCGTCAGCTCCACGAAGGTGCCGAAGGCCTTGAGGGAGGGCTCGGCCGGGGTGGCGTGCCAGAGGGAGGCGAGGAGGTGTGTCTTGCCGACGCCGTAGCCGCCGTCCAGATAGACGCCGCGGGGGCCCGCCGGGATCCTGGGTGCCTTCGCCCGGCCGAAGCCGAGGAAGCCACGCCGGCCGGCGCCGGTCGCGTGCGCCCCGCCGAGGCCCGCCGCGAAACCGCTCAAGGCGCGGACGGCCTCGGTCTGGCTGGGCTGGTTCGGGTCCGGGATGTAGGTGTCGAAACGCACCGAGTCGAAGCGGGGCGGCGGCACCATCTCGGCGACGAGCCGGTCCGCGGGGACGTGGGGCTCGCGGGTGCACAGGGACGCGGGAACCGCTTCGGGTATCGAACCGATTCCGGACACGGTGGCTGAGGACGACGACACGGTTACCGAGTCTAAGGGGCGTGCCACACTGCACGACATGCGACGCCTGTTCCCTGTGACCGAAGAGACAGCGGCCCGGACACCGGTAGCGACCGGTGGGGCGGATGCGACCGAGGTGCCGACGGCGGGCGGGGGCGAGGGCCCGGCGGTGGCCCGGACGCCGGGTGTGCGGGACGGTCGGCCCTCGGCGGCGGCCGGGGCGTCGGACCTCGTCGAGCGGGAGTGGAGCCTCGACGAACTGGCGGCGGCGTACGCCTACCCCGAGCCCGCGCCGGGCGGGCGGGAGCCCTGGCTGCGCGCCAACATGGTGTCCACCCTCGACGGCGCCGCCCAGCACGACGGGCGCTCGCAGCCGATCTCCAGCGAGGCCGACATGAGGATCTTCGGCACGCTGCGGGGGCTCGCGGACGTGGTGATCGTCGGCGCGGAAACGGTACGGCAGGAGGGGTACCGCCCCGCACGCGCCCGGGAGGCGTTCGCCGAGGCCCGCCGGGCGGCCGGGCAGCCGCCCGCGCCCGCCGTGGCCGTGGTGAGCGCGAGCCTGGACCTGGACTTCTCGCTGCCGCTGTTCACCTCGCCGCTGACGCCCACGCTGCTGCTCACCGGCGCCGCCGCGGCCCCGGACAAGGTCGCCACCGCCGAGAAGGCGGGGGTCCGGGTGGTCGTCGCCGGGGACGGGATGGGTGTCGACCCGGCCCGTGCCGTACGGGCCCTCGCCGACCTGGGGCTGACCCGGCTGCTCACCGAGGGCGGCCCGCGGGTCCTGGGCCAGCTGGTCGCCGCCGACGTCCTCGACGAGCTCTGTCTGACCGTGTCGCCGATGCTCACGGCGGGGGACGCGCAGCGGATCGCCGGGGGGCCCTCGGTGGCGGTGCCCAAGCGCTTCGCCCTGGTGTCGCTACTGGAGGAGTCCGGGTTCCTGTTCGGTCGTTACCGTCGTAAGTGACGGCGGGACCGTCGTACGTGACGGCGGGACCGTCGTACGTGAAAGCAGGCGGAATCTGCCGTTCCGTTCAGCTTTCGCCGGGCACACTAGAACTCTGAGGAGTGAGGGCCCGCAGGGCCCTCCGAGGAGAAGGGCGCCTGTGGTGTCGTTCACGAGCGTATTGATGATCGAGAAGGCTCTGACGTCCGCGGACGTCGACTTCGTCACGACCCTGCACGGCGACGAGCGGGCCTCCTTCCACGTGCTGCTCCAGCCGCGCGGAAATCAGGCCGACCGGTTGCTGCGGGCCGTCGACGACCTCGCCCTCGGTGAGCTGGACGAGGCGGCACGGGAGGGGGAGACGCCGGAGGGGGAGCAGGCGATGGACGCCGGGGAACGGGCCCTGGAGGTGTCCTTGCAGGCGCTGCGCGTGGCCGGGAGCACGGCGGAGGGGCGGCTGATCGAGGATCATCCGCTGGATGCGCTGAAGTCGCTGGTGGAGGAGGTCTCGGCCGATGAGGTGCTGGTGCTGACCGATCCGCATTACGTGGAGGAGTTCTTCCACCGGGACTGGGCCTCGCGGGCCCGGCACAAGGTGGGGGTGCCGGTGTTGAAGTTGTTCTCGCACGCGCGGGCTTGAGGGAGGGGCGCGGCCCCTGGCCCATGGCTACAAAGGGCCCGGAGTTTGTAGCTACTAGGGTGGGGGGCGCGCCTGCTGTGGGGCGTGGATCGTCTTCGTACCGTCGCTTGGAGAACAGACATGGCACCCGGACTGCCTTCCGCCATGGATCGGCCGCACTTCATCGGGATCGGTGGGGCCGGGATGTCCGGGATCGCCAAGATTCTGGCGCAGCGCGGGGCGAAGGTCGCGGGGAGCGATGCCAAGGAGTCGGAGACGGCCGAGGCCCTGCGGGCGCTCGGGGCGACCGTGCACATCGGGCATGCCGCCGAGCACCTCGCTGACGACGCGACGGCCGTGGTCGTCTCCTCCGCCATCCGGGCCGACAACCCCGAGCTGGCCCGCGCCGCCGAGCTGGGGATCCCCGTCGTCCACCGGTCGGACGCGCTCGCCCGGCTGATGGACGGACTGCGGCCGATCGCGGTCGCCGGTACGCACGGCAAGACCACGACGACGTCCATGCTCGCGGTCTCGCTGGGCGAGCTGGGACTGCGGCCGTCGTACGCCATCGGCGGCGACCTCGACGTACCCGGCTCGAACGCCACGCACGGCGACGGCGACATCTTCGTCGCCGAGGCGGACGAGAGCGACCGGAGCTTCCACAAGTACGCGCCCGAGGTGGCGATCGTCCTCAACGTGGAGCTCGACCACCACGCCAACTACGCGTCCATGGACGAGATCTACGAGTCCTTCGAGACGTTCGCCGGGAAGATCGTGCCCGGGGGCACGCTGGTGATCTCCGCCGACCACGAGGGCGCGCGCGAGCTGACGTCCCGGCTGTCCGGGGTGCGCACGGTGACGTACGGCGAGCGCGAGGACGCCGACGTCCGTGTGCTGTCGGTCGTGGCGCAGGGGCTGAAGAGCGAGGTCACGGTGGTGCTGGACGGGCAGGAGCTCACGTTCACCGTGTCCGTGCCCGGACGGCACTACGCGCACAACGCCGTCGCCGCGCTGGCCGCCGGTGTCGCGCTCGGCGTGCCGGCGGCGGAGCTGGCGCCCGCGCTGGCGGCGTACACCGGCGTGAAGCGGCGGTTGCAGCTGAAGGGTGAGGCGGGGGGCGTCCAGGTCATCGACTCCTACGCGCACCACCCGACCGAGATGACCGCCGACCTGGAGGCCATGCGGGCCGCCGCCGGCGACGCGCGGATCCTGGTGGTCTTCCAGCCGCACCTGTTCTCCCGCACCCAGGAGCTGGGCACCGAGATGGGGCAGTCCCTGGCCCTGGCGGACGCCTCGGTCGTCCTCGACATCTACCCGGCCCGCGAGGACCCGATCCCGGGGATCACCAGCGAGCTGATCATCGACGCGGCGCGGAGCGCGGGCGCGGACGTCACCGCCCTGCACGACAAGGCCGGGGTGCCGGCCGCGATCGCGGGAATGGCGAAGCCCGGCGATCTCGTTCTCACCATGGGCGCGGGTGACGTGACGGACCTGGGCCCGCGGATCCTGGACCGTCTTTCCAGCTGAGTCGAGTTGAGAGGCTGAGGCCCATGTCGTACGACGTCGAGAAGCCGGACGAGCAGTGGCGTGCGGAGCTGACGCCGGCCGAGTACGCCGTGCTGCGGCAGGCCGGCACGGAGCCCGCGTTCGTCGGCGAGTACACCGACACCAAGACCGAGGGTGTCTACTCCTGTCGCGCCTGCGGTGCCGAACTCTTCACCTCCGAGACGAAGTTCGCGTCGCACTGCGGCTGGCCGTCCTTCTACGACCCGAAGGACAGCGACGCGGTGGAGCTGCTGGAGGACCGGTCGCACGGGATGGTGCGCACGGAGGTGCGGTGCGCACGGTGCGGGTCGCACCTCGGGCACGTCTTCGCTGGCGAGGGGTACGCCACCCCGACCGACCAGCGGTACTGCATCAACAGCATCTCGCTGAGGCTGACCGCCGAGGAGGGTTGATCGTCGAGGAGGGCGGACGGTCCGGTCCTGGAGGGCTGACGGTCCCGGAGGGCCGGTCGTCGGTGACCGGTATCCCTTCATCTGTCGTCGCACGGACACCCGTTGTCGGGTTGACTACGTGACTACTGTGTGAAGGGTGTTGACGCGAGAGGTCTCTCGGACCGAGCCGGGGGGCCTGACGTGAACGGACTGGTGTACTTTCTGGCGGCCGCCGCCCTGTGGGCCGGCTTCGCCGCCCAGATGCCCGGCCTGTGGCGTGACCGAAGAGATCCGATGAAGCGCGCGCTCTGCGCCGTGATCTTCCTGGCCGGGTGCTGTTTCGCCCTCGGCGCCCCGCCCACCGTCGGCTTCGTCAACCGTGTCGTCGGCCTGCCCAACGCCGCCGCCTGCGTCACCTACGGGGCGGTGAACGCCTTCTCCGCCGCGTCCCTCGTACTGATCGTCCACTGGCGCGGCGCCGACGACCCCGCCCGGCTGCGACAGGTCTCCCGCCGGTGGCTGCTCGCGTACGCGGTGGTCATCGCGGCGCAGACGGCGCTCTTCGCCGTCGGGGACGCGCCCGTCGAGCGCCTCGCCGACTTCGACACCTACTACGCGCACACGCCGTTCGTCCGCGAGATGATCGTCCTCTATCTGGTGGCCCACATGGCGGCGGCCCTCACCACCACGATTCTGTGCTGGCGCTGGACCCCCCGGCTCAGCGGCTGGACACGGAGGGCACTGGCCGTGCTGACCGTCGGGTGGCTGTGCACCAGCGCGTACGGCGTCCTGAAGATGGTGGCCGTCTCCGGCCGCTGGACCGGCCAGCACTGGGATCCGCTGAGCACCCGGCTGGCCCCGATGCTGGTCACGGTCGGGGCGGTCCTCACCTCGGCGGGCTATGTCCTGCCGCTGCTCGGGCCGCGCATCGACAGCCTGGTCGCCTTCCTGCGGCTCGGGCCGCTCTTCCGGCTCGTCGGCGCCCGGGGCACCGGCCGTACCGGGCGGAACGCACTGCTGTCCTGGCGTTCCGTCGGTGACATCGAGCTGCGGCTGACGCACCGGACGACGGCCATACGGGACGGACTGCGGGACGTGTCCGTCCACTTCGACGAGGCGGTCCGTGAGCGGGCCTACCGTCAGGCGCTTTCCTCCGGCTCCAGCACGGGTGAGGCCGAGGCCATCGGGGACGCGGCGATGGTGGCCGCCGCCGTGCTGGCCGGCACGGGGGAGCGGGTCGGCGTGATGCGTCAGGAGGGCCTGGACAGAGCCGCCCTGGACGCGCTCGTGGGGCTCGGCGGGGGG
>NZ_JARGEE010000374.1:0-8925 GCF_033794485.1 Streptomyces sp. MB09-02B | reverse complement strand
GAGCTGTTCGCTGCCGGCCCGGTCGAAGCCGCCGACGCGCCCCTGGAAGAGATCGTCCTCGGCGGCTTCGACCGGGCCGGCAGCGAACAGCTCCTGGAGCGTGCCGTCGGACGGGCGCTCACCGAGGACGAGGCCAACTGGTCCGGTGACCTCTGGTTCGAGTCCGAGGGACTGCCGCTGCGCTTCACCCAGGCCGGGGCACTGCTCAGGCAGCGGGACCGGCAACGCGCCGGTGCGGACGCCGTCGACGAGTTCGGGGTCTTCCAGGAGGCACCGCCCGTCGACACGCCCGTCGACGCCGTCCCGGACGGGCACGACCTGCCCCTGCCGTCGCTCGCCGAGGGGGCCGCGCCCGCCGCGCTGCTCGCCTCCCGGCTGAGCGCGTCGGCCCGCGAGACCCTCAGGTTCGCCGTCGCGCTCGACGGGGAGATCCCGCACCAGGCGCACCTGCCCGCCCTGGTCGGCGACACCCACGCCGACGCCGCCCTCGGCGAGCTGGTCGGCTGCGCCCTGGTGACACCTGTCGGCGCCCGCTACCGGCTTGCCGCCGGGGTGCGGACACAGCTGGAGGCCGCCGGGTACGCCGACGACGCCGAGACGCGCGCCCGCACCGCTGCCCAGCACTACGCCTGGTGGGCCGGGCACCCCTCGGTCACCCCCGAGCGGGTCTCGGCCGAGGCGGACGCCGTCCTGGCCGCTCTCACCGCGCTCGTGCCCGCGACGGTCCCGCCCGGCGAGGACGAGGAGAGCGCCGCCGTGGTGCTGGCCCGGCAGGCGGCACCCGCGTTCGCCGCCGGGCTGCGCTGGAACGCCTGGGAGCGTTCGCTGCGGGCCGGTGCCGAGGCCGCCGCTCTCGCCGGTGAGACCGGTGAACAGGCCTACTTCCACCACGAGCTGGGCGTCCTCGCGCTCTGCTCCGGCCAGTTGGAGCGGGCCCGGGCGGAGCTGGAGGCGTCCATCGGGCTGCGCAACGTCCTCGCCGACAAGCGCGGCACCGTCGCGGGCCGCCGGGCCCTCGCCCTGGTCGCCGACCGCTCCGGGGCGACACCGCCCGGCGGGCGCACGGCGGCGGGGGAGGAGGTGCCGGACGCCCGGCACGAGGAGTCGGCCTCACCGCCCGGGGGCACGCCGTCCGCGTACCCGCCGGACGGCCTGACCGGTGCGGGCCTCGGGGCGACGGGCGCGAGCGCGGTCGGTTTCGGGACGGTGAGCGCGAACGGAGCCGGGTTCGGGGCGGTGGGCTCTGACGGAGCCGGGTTCGGGTCGCCGTCCGGCTCGGGAGCGTGGGGCTCGGGGACGGCGGGCAAGGCCGGGGCCTCCTCGACGCCGGCGATCGGCGAGACGCCGCTCATCACGCAGCGGGACGGCTCCCGGTCGCCCGCGCACCGGCTGAGCAGCCTCAAGACCCTCGTCGGCGGTGCCCGGCGCAACCTGGCCGCGGCGGGTGCGGGTGCGCTCCTCGCGGCCGTGCTGGGCACCGTCGTGACCCTCGGCGCGACCTCCGACCGCAACGGCGACACCCCCGCCGAGCGGGTCGGCGTCAACCCGTCCGCCAGCGAGGGCACCGACAGCGGCGGCCTCGTCGCGGACCGGCCCAAGGCCGGCGACGAGGACGACACCCCGGGTTCCCTCCCCGAGCCGACCGACCCGGGGCCCGACGGCACCTACGGCACGTCGGACGACCCGACACCGACCGACACGGCGGAGCCGTCGGACGACCCGAGCGGGACGAAGAAGCCGTCGGACAAGCCGACGCCGTCCCCGTCGAAGACCTCGCCCAAGCCGACGCCGTCCGAGACCGAGGACGAGTCGGAGTCACCCTCGCCGACGCCGACACCCACACCGACCCCCACTCCCACCCCCACGCCCACACCGAGCGGGGGCGGAACCGAGGAACCACCGCCGGACGACAGCAACAGCGCCAGTGCGCCGACCTCCGGTGGGCCCGTCGAGTCGAACACCGCGTCGGGGGCCTCGGGCGACTCGCCGGACGGCACCGTGGCCTGACGGTGAGGGCCTCGTCGTGACCCGCTGATCGATACGGCCTCGCGGGGTGGGCTGCTGCCGGATCTCGCGAGGTGGGCTGCTGCCGGGCCTCGCGGTGTCGGCTCAGTCGGCGTCGGGCGTCGTCGCGGTCGGGCGCGGGTGGCGCGGGATGGCGAGTGCGCAGAGGGCGCCGGCGAGTACCACGGCGACGCCGACCCACACCGCCGGCCGCAGGCCGTCGACGAACTCCTGAGCCGTGCGCGTGCTGCCGTATGCCACGAACACGGTGCTGAGCACGGCGATGCCGAGCGCGCCGCCGATCTCGCGGACGGTGCTGTTGGCGCCGGACGCCTTGCCGGCGTGCTCCCTGGCGACCGAGCCGAGGACGACCGCGGCCGTGGGGGCGAAGACGAAGCCCATCCCGATGCCCGCCACGATCATCGGGCCGACCAGGGAGGAGTAGGCCGTGTCGGTGTCCGCGACCAGGTTGATCCAGCCCAGCCCCACGCCCTGGAGGAACAGGCCGAGCGCCATCAGACGTCCGCCGCCGACCCTGTCGGTGAGGAGCCCGGCGAGGGGGGCGACGAACATCGGCATGAGGGTCCAGGCGAGGGTGCGGACGCCGGCCTCCAGCGGGGTGCGCGGCGGCACGAGCTGGAGGTACTGGGCCAGCAGGAACAGGGAGCCGAACACGCCGAAGTACATCGTCGCCGAGACGACGTTGGTGAGGGTGAAGGCACGTACCCGGTAGAAGGACAGCGGCAGCATGGGCTCGGGGGACCGGGCCTCCCAGGCGACGAAGGCGACCAGCAGCACGGTGCCGCCGAGGAACGCTCCCAGGACCTTCGCCGAGGTCCAGCCGTCGGGCTCGCCGTGCACGATCGCCCACACCACGGCGCACAGCCCGGCCGCCGCCAGCAGCATGCCGACCAGGTCGAGGCGCGAGCCGGGCAGAGAGCTCTCCCGCAGGGCGGTCAGGACGAGGGGGACGGCGATCACGCACACCGGCACGTTGATCCAGAAGATCCACCGCCAGTCGAGCCCCTCGACCACCGCGCCACCCACCACGGGGCCCATGGCCACGGCCAGACCGCTCACCCCGGACCAGATGCCCAGTGCCATCCCGCGCAGCCGCTCGGGGACCGCCTGGGAGAGCAGGGTCAGCGACAACGGCATCACCGCGGCAGCGCCGAAGCCCTGGAGCGCGCGGAAGGTGATCAGCTGGGCGCTGGTGTCGGACAGGCCGCAGCCTATGGAGGCCAGCGTGAACACGACGATGCCGGCGACGAAGACCCTGCGGCGGCCGAACCGGTCCCCGAGCGCCGCGCCGGTCATCAACAGGCAGGCGAAGCTCAGGACGTAGGCGTTGACGAACCACTGGAGCTGCTGGGTGTTCGCCTCCAGGTCGACGGCCAGGGTCCGCAGGGCCGTGGAGACGACGAGGTTGTCGAGCGCGACCATGAACATGGGCAGGCTGCAGGCGACGACGGCGAGCCACAGTGCTGTGCGCCGTGCGCCGGGGACGGCCGGCTCCGGGGCGGGACGGTCGAGAACCGCGTTCTCTTCGGACAGCGTCATGGGGGTCTCTCCTGGTGGAAGGGGCACGGGGCTTGGCCGGTGGGGATCAGGAACCGCTCCGCGCCTGCTCGGCGAGGCGGCGCCGGGCCTCCGACCAGTCGATGGGCAGATCGGCCACGGGGGCCTGCCAGAAGGTGAAGACCGAGTCCTTCATCGTGGGCCGCAGGCCGTTCATGATCGACCGGTGCGGTTCGGTCCTCGCGTACGTGTACAGCGCGTCTTTGTTCTCCCACGCCGACAGGGTCCAGAACGTGCGCTTCAGGGGCTGGGCGATCAGGGAGGCGCCGTAGGCCCCGGGTGCGCCGGAGACCTGCTTCCACGCGGACAGGGACTGGAGGAAGAAGCGCGGTACGTCCTTGAGTGAGCGGACCTCCAGCCGCGAGGCCATGACGAACGTCTCGGCGTCCGGTGCGGGGGTGCTGACGGTGGTCCAGCGCAGGGTGGGCATGACTGTGGCCCTCTCCGGAGAGATGTTGGATACCTTCACTATCTATGTTAGACAGTGAAGGTATCCAACTTCTAGTGCGGGGGGCGACCGATGCGTGTCTCCGAGCTGAGCCGCCGCAGCGGTGTCTCCGTCGCGACGATCAAGTACTACCTCCGCGAGGGACTGCTCCCGGCCGGGCGGCAGATCTCGGCGACGCAGGCCGAGTACGACGAGAGCCATGTGCGCAGGCTTCGCCTGATCCGTGCGCTGATCGGCGTCCGGGGGCTGTCGGTCAGCGCCACCCGGGAGCTCCTGGGCGCCCTGGCGGGGCACGCCGGAGACATCCATCTCCAACTGGGTCTAGCCCTCGGGGCCATCCGGCTCTCGGACGAGCCCGCCGAGGCCCCGTCGGAGACGGGAAGCGTCGACGCCCTGGTCGAGGAGCTGGGGTGGAACGTGCACGAGGCGGCCCCCGCCCGCGCGGTCCTCGCCGAGACCCTGTCCACGCTGCGCACCCTGGGCGCCCCGCTCGACTGGCAGGCGCTGCTGCCGTACGCCCGCCTCGCGGAACGCACCGCGACCCTCGACCTCGACCAACTGGAGGGGATCGAGGACTCGTTGCAGGCCGCCGAGCGCGCCCTGCTGCTGACCGTCCTCCTGGAACCCGCACTGCTGGCGCTGCGCCGCATGGCCCAGGAGAACGAGTCGGCACGCCGGTACACCGGGGCTTAGGGCCCTTCTGCTGCAGCACTTGGGCGGCGGCCTCCCGTGCGAACGCCCCGAACGCCCTGCCGTTGCTCGACGCCGTCGCCGCCGCCCGCGGGTCGGTCTCCGGGCGGCGGCGCGACGGCTCTAGAACAGGCGCAGCTTGTCGTCCTCGATGCCGCGCAGGGCGTCGTAGTCGAGGACCGCGCAGCCGATGCCGCGGTCGGTGGCGAGGACCCGGGCCTGGGGCTTGATCTCCTGGGCGGCGAAGATGCCGCGGACCGGTGCGAGATGGGGGTCGCGGTTCAACAGCTCCAGATAGCGCGTGAGTTGCTCGACGCCGTCGATCTCACCCCGCCGCTTGATCTCCACCGCGACGGTCGCGCCGTCGGCGTCCCGGCACAGGATGTCGACGGGCCCGATGGCGGTCATGTACTCGCGCCGGATGAGGGTGTAGCCCTCGCCCAGGGTCTCGATGCGGTCGGCGAGGAGTTCCTGCAGATGCGCCTCGACGCCGTCCTTGATCAGCCCGGGGTCGACACCCAGCTCGTGCGAGGAGTCGTGGAGGACCTCCTCCATCGTGATGATGAGCTTCTCGCCCGCCTTGTTGACGACGGTCCAGACGCCCTGCTCGTCCCCGGAGCCCTCCTTCAGCGTGCAGGGCGGCGACATCCAGTTGAGGGGCTTGTAGGCCCGGTCGTCCGCGTGGATCGACACGCTGCCGTCCGCCTTCACCAGGATCAGGCGGGGGGCCGAGGGGAGATGGGCGGTGAGCCGGCCCGCGTAGTCGACGGAGCAGCGGGCGATGACGAGACGCATGGTCGGCAACGCTACTCGACGCCGGCGGGTGCGCGCGATTCGACCGCCGGAACAGCCCGCGCCCGCTCCTCTGTCGGCGCGCCCTGCCGGGCACCGTTCGACAGTCCCGCCGGCCCCGCCCGGTGACTGTCGCCCTCCGTCACGTTCTCCCGCCCCTCACGTGGGCCTTCGTCGTCCCCCGGCATGTGCCGCTGTCAACTTGTGTTCGGCATTGGCTGATTGTGTGCGTCACACGCCCTGTCGGTGCGCGCAATCTCCTGGTGCGGTCACCTTCGGTTGCTTACCGTAGAAACTGGAGGTCGCGAAGCGTGCACTCTGCGTGTTCGCCGACCCGATCTCCGCCCTTGTCCGTCAACCCCTGTTGTTGTGGGGGTGCGAGAGGAGAACCCATGTCGCTCGACGTCTCACCGGCCCTACTCGAACAGGCCGAGCGAGGCGAGGTCGACGAAGCCGCCTTCGTCGACTGCGTCCGGACCTCCCTGCCTTACGCGTGGGAGATGATCAGCTCTCTGGTGGCCCAGCTGAAGGTCGACGGCGGAGAGTTCGCCGACAACCAGACGCCCCCGCCGGACGAGCAGGCGCGCGGGCAGCTGCTGCGCGCGCTCGCCAGTGACGCGATTCGCGGCGCGCTCCAGCGGCACTTCGGTGTGCGGCTCGCCTTCCAGAACTGCCACCGGGTGGCGGTGTTCCCGCTGGACCCGTCCGTGGACGACAGGCTGGCCCGCTTCACCTCGATCCGCGGCCAGCTCCTCAACCAGTCCCAGGAACTCCGGGACTGCTGAGGGCATGACGCGCCACAGCTTGCCGCTCCCATCGCGGGAGGTGCATCGGTAGCCGGGGCGGCAAGCTCCCCGCAGTCGCAGTCGCAGTCGCAGTCGCAGTGGCTCAGCCGAGGTGAGGCAGCACCTCGGCACCGAGTCGCCGTACGTTCTCCTCCGTCGCCGCCAGATCGCCGGAGCCCTCGACGAGCAGGGCGAAGCGGGAGATGCCCGTCCGCTCGCTCGTCGCCGCGAGCCGGTCGGCGCACAGCCGCGGGGTGCCCACCGGGTGCAGCCCGCAGAGCAGTTCGGTGTAGGCCAGCGGGTCCCGCATGGCGCGGGCACGGCCGTCGACGGTCACGTGCGCGTCGAGGCCCTGCTTCAGCCAGCCCGGCATCGCCTTGGTGAGCGCCTCCACGGCGTCCGTGCGCCGGTCCGCGATCTGGCAGACGCCGGCCGAGACATGGGCCGCGCCGGAGATCTCCTCCGGCGAACGGCCCGCCGCCCGGGCGCAGTCGCGCCACAGCGCGACCATCTCGGCCTTCTCCTCGTCCCCGACGTGCATGCCGAGGAGCATCGACAGCCCGCGCTCGGCGGCCAGCTTCACGCTCGTCGGCGAGGTGCAGGCGACGACGACCTCCGGACCCGGTGTCTCGTCCAGGTCCTCCGCCGGCCTCGGGACGACGGGCACCTCACGGAAGCTGAATCGTTCCCCCGCCGCCGACACGGAGGGCTCACGGAGCCAGCGCATGAGCAGATCGAGTGATTCCGGGAAGCCCTTCTCGTACGCCTCCAGCCCGGAGCCGAACACCTCCAGATCGACCCAGGGTCCGCCACGCCCGACGCCCAGGGAGAAGCGTCCGCCGGAGGTCACGTGCAGCAGCGCGGCCTGTTCGCCCAGGGCCACGGGGTGGACGGTGGGGAGCACGCTGACCGCCGTGCCGACCCGGATGCGCCGGGTGCGCCCCAGCAGTAACGCGGCGAGGGTGATCGCCGACGGGCAGGTGCCGTACGGCACGAAGTGGTGCTCGGCCAGCCAGACCGCGTCCAACCCCGCCTCGTCGGCCACTTCCGCGGTCCGTACCGCCCGGTGCAGCGCCTCCCCCTGGCCCTGGCCGGGGAACTGGGCGCCCAGTACAAATGTTCCTACGTGCATCGCTCTTCCTGCTTCCTCGGCTCCGACTCGGGAGCTCCCCCACCGGCATAACCCCGTGACACGTGCCGAAGACACGGCCTGGCGACGAGATTTGCGGATTGTCTGCAGAATGCGCCGGGCGGAGGGCGTTCTGAGGGGATTGGCGACGTACGCGTACCCCCACCAGGCCCGCGTAGGCTGGACACCAACCCTGCCCCCTGTATAGCCCCGTGAGGTGTCCCGTGTCCCCGCGTCGCAACCGCCCCAAGGACAATGCCTCGTCGGGGCTGCCGGGTCCGTCAGGCCGCAGCGCGGAGGAGGACCGGGCGGACCGGTACGGCGGCTGGCAGACCAGCGAGCCCTGGCGGGGCGAGGAGTGGAGCGTGCGCCATGTGGCGGGCGCGAGCGCGGTCGGCAAGACCTACCGCTGCCCCGGCTGCGACCAGATGATCCCCTCCGGGGTGCCGCACGTCGTCGCCTGGCCCGAGCACTCGGGCGTCGATGAGCGCCGGCACTGGCACAAGGCCTGCTGGAACGCGAAGGACCGCCGCACCTCGCGGGTGCAGCGGCCCCGTAACGCGCCGAGGTTCTGACACCCCGCGGACCTGGGTCAGTGCTCTCGGGTCAGACGTCCCGCTGCTCCAGCAGGGCGTACGCGCCGACGAACGCGGCGGCCACCAGGCCGAGCATGATCCACAGCGGGTCCCAGCCCGACGGGCCGGTCTGGCTGAGCTCAGCGCCGTAGAAGACGCTGAGCTGACTCGGGATCGAGTACTCCAGCAGGAACTCCTGCACGTCCTTCAGTGACTCCGAGAACATGAAGATCGCGATGACCAGCGGCGCGAGGAAGACGCCGAGCATGATGGTGATCGCGCCGGCGGAGTGCCGGATCAGCGAGCCCATCAGCAGCGACAGCAGCCCGAAGAGCGCGAGGAAGAGACTCACGCCGACGGTGGCCTTGAACCACTCCTCGCCGTCGGGGTTCACCACGCCGTTGCCCTCCAGGATCGCCACCTGGGCGAAACCGACGAACGCGGTGGTGACCAGGGTGACCGTGAAGGTGAGCGCGAAGAACACGATGGCCTTCGCGAGCAGCACCCGGCCACGGCTCGGGCAGGCCGTCATCGTGGTCCGGATCATTCCCGTGCCGTACTCGGACGCGGTGGTCAGCACCCCGAGCGTGATGATGCAGACGCTGCCGAGCATCAGCCCGAACAGACCGAGGCCCAGCGGGGACTCGCCCTCCAGGTTCATGTCCGTGGAGGCGGCGATCAGGGCGAAGAGCAGACCGAGGCCGATCACCAGGACCACGAAGATGCCCAGCGTCCACATCGTCGAGCGGACCGACTTGATCTTCGTCCACTCGGACGAGAGCGCGTGCCCGAGGTGGGTGCGCACGATCGGGATCGGCGAGGTGTACGAAGTGCCCGGCGCGCCCTGCCAGTTGGGGGCGGGCGGCTGCTGGATGACGGGCGGCTGGGGCGTGCTCATCGGGCGTCCTCGGACTTCGTCAGGTC
>NZ_JARGEE010000373.1:0-8938 GCF_033794485.1 Streptomyces sp. MB09-02B | reverse complement strand
GGGGACCGTCTCCGTCGCGCCCGCGGGGGCGTCCGCAGCCCCCGCCGCCGCGGTGCAGGCGGTCGGCGGCCCCGTACCGCTCGTGGGGCCGGAGGACCCCCTCAACGCGACGATCCGCACGCTCGGCGCGGAGCTGCCCCTGCGGAAGCCGGCCGCCCCCGTCGGACCGGCGCTCGGCGGGGGCAGGGCCCTGGCCCCCATGCCCCCGCGCGAGGGTCACGGCCGCGACGCCGGTCCCCGCCCCCGGGTGGAGGTCACGGTCAACGAGCTGACCGGCACGATGAGTTGGCGCACCCTCGACCGATCGGCGCCTGCATCCGGCGCCGGGGACGGCAACCCGCGCACCCCACACCGCCGTACGCCCGACACGGCCCCCTGGAGCGCCCGCGCCGCAGCCCTGCGCTCCGCCGGCCTGGACGCCTCCCGCGCCCCCCGACAGGGCGCCGCTCCGATTGCGACGCACCCCGCGACCGTACGGTCCGCCCTCAGCGTCGACGTCGCGGCGCTCACCCCCGAGGAGCGGCGGAGCCATCTGGCCCGGCTCGGCGCCCTGCGCTCCGAAGCGGTTGCCGGTCTCGCCGAGAGCACCCGCATGCCCACGGCAGTCGCGGCCCGCCTCAGATCGACGACCGCGACCCCGACCCACACCCACGCCCTCACGACACGCCGCACCGCAACCACGACGCACCCACCGGCGTACGCACCGGGGGCGCGCCCACACACCCCGGCGGCTACAGCTCACCGCCCACAGCGCTGACCCGCACCTACCCCGTCCCCTCCCTGCCCGAGCCCGGCCGCCGTGCTCCCCGTCGGCCGGCCGACCCCGGGCTTGGGGCGCTCAAGCCATGCCTCCGCCTACTCCGACAGCTCCCACACCGCGTACGCCAGCGCGTCCCCGTTCCGGTTGAGCGCCGTGTCGTTGATGTTGGCCGTGGTGTCGCAGGACGAGTGGTAGCAGCGGTCGAAGGCCTGGCCGGACGTACCGCCCCACTTGGCGACCTGCGCGGCGGTCTTCGTACGGCTCGCCCCCGTGAAGAGCCCGCCGACGGGAACACCGGCGCTCTTGAACGGCGCGTGGTCGGAGCGGCCGTCGCCCTCGGTCTCGATCTCGGTCGGGACGCCGATCCCCGTGAAGTAGTCCTTGAAGGTCTGCTCGATGACGGGGTTGTCGTCGTAGACGAAGTAGCCGGGGTTCGGCGAGCCGATCATGTCGAAGTTGAGGTAGCCGCTGATGCGGGCCCGGTTCGCGGCGGAGAGGTTGTTGACGTAGTAGCGGGAGCCGACGAGGCCCAGCTCCTCCGCGCCCCACCAGGCGAACCGCAGGTGCTTCGTGGGCTGGTAGTTGGTGCGGGACACGGCCAGCGCGGCCTCCAGCACGGCGGCGGACCCGCTGCCGTTGTCGTTGATGCCCGCGCCCGAGGAGACACTGTCCAGATGTGAACCGGCCATGACAACCTGGTTCGTGTCGCCGCCCGGCCAGTCCGCGATCAGGTTGTAGCCGGTGCGTCCGCCGGACGTGAAGGACTGCACGGTCGTGGTGAAGCCGGCCGCGTCGAGCTTGCCCTTCACATAGTTCAGCGACGCGAGGTAGCCGGCTCTGCCGTGAGCCCTGTTGCCACCGTTGGCGGCGGCGATGGACTGGAACTGGGTCAGGTGCGCCTTGATGTTGGCCACGGGCAGGTCGGGCGCCGCGGCGACCGCTGGGGCGGAGGCGGCGGCCGCCCGGTCGGGGGCGGGGGCCGCCCCTGCTATGGAACCGGTGGTGAACAGCGTGGCCACCGTGACGGCGGCGGCGACGGCGGCGCGGCCCGTGACTGGAACAGAGAGCTTCATAGTGGGGGGCTCCGAATTCCATGGATTCGCCCCGGACGACACTGTTGATGTGTCCATGGCGAAACCGGTGAATGAGGTGCCTGGATGGTGCGGGCGGGACTGACTCTCCGTCAAGGGTGCTATTTGGCCAGCGGGGTTCGCGCCTCGACCTCTTCCGTGACCACGCTCAGCTCCTCCAGCCGCCTCCGCGTCACCCGTGCCGTCCGCAGCGCGTCCCACGTCAGCAGGGACAGCGCGAGCCACACCAGCGCGAAGCCCGCCCACCGCTCGGGAGGCATGGCCTCACCGAAGTAGAGGACGCCCAGCAGGAACTGGAACACCGGCGCCAGGTACTGCAGCAGCCCCAGCGTGGACAACGGCACCCGGATCGCGGCCGCCCCGAAGCAGACCAGCGGCAGGGCGGTCACCAGCCCCGTCGCGGCGAGCAGCAGCGCGTGCGCCGTCCCCTCCGCGCCGAACGTGGCGTCCCCCCGCGACCCCAGCCACAGCAGATAGGCCAGCGCGGGCAGGAACTGGATCGCGGTCTCGGCGGCGAGCGACTCCACGCCGCCCAGGTTGACCTTCTTCTTCACCAGCCCGTACGTGGCGAAGGAGAAGGCGAGGCAGAGGGAGATCCACGGGGGCCGCCCGTAGCCGATCGTGAGGACGAGGACGGCCGCGAAGCCGACGCCGACCGCCGTCCACTGGACGGGCCGCAGTCGTTCCTTCAGCAGCAGGACGCCGATGGCGATGGTGACGAGCGGGTTGATGAAGTACCCGAGGGAGGCCTCGACCACCTGGTGGGTGTTGACGGCCCAGATGTACACGCCCCAGTTCACGGTGATCACCGCCGCCGCGACGGTGATCAGGGCGAGCTTGCGCGGCTGCCGCAGCAGCTCACCGGCCCAGGACCAGCGGCGCAGCACCAGCAGCAGAACAGCGACGACCGCGAGGGACCAGACCATGCGGTGGGCGAGGATCTCCACCGCACCGGAGGGCTTCAGCAGGGGCCAGAAGAGGGGGACGAGCCCCCACATCCCGTACGCGGCGAAACCGTTCAGCAGTCCTATCCGGTGTTCGCCCCTCGGCTGCGCCGCCACGGCCCCTCCTCCTCGCCCGGCCGCACCGCCGCGACCCCGAACCCTCGGTCCTCCCGAAGGTAACGCCGAGCACCCCCGCCTGTCATGCCCGTATCGGGATACGGTCATGACAGGCGGAGGTGGGCGCCCAGAGGGGGAGTCCGGGGCGCCGTCCGGGGGCGCGCGGCCCTGGGTTGCGCGGCGCTGGAGTGCGCGGGGCTGGAGTGCGCGGCCCTGAGGCGGGCGGGCTCACTCCCGTCCCGTCACGCCTTCAGTGCCACGGTGATCGACTCGGCGATCGGCGTGGTCGGGCGGCCGATGAGGCGGGAGAGGTCGCCGGAGGAGGCGACCAGCTCGCCCTTGGCGACGGACGCGTCGACGCCCGCCAGGATCTCGGCGAGGAACGGGGGGAGCCCGGCGCCGGTCAGGATGCCGGTGAGCGCCTCGCCGGGGACGGGGTTGTTCGCTATCTCCTTGCCGGTCTGCCGGCTCAGCTCGGCCGCGTACTCGGCGAAGCTCCACGCGGTGTCGCCGCCCAGCTCGTACGTCTGGTTCTCGTGGCCCTCACCGGTCAGCACGGCGACGGCGGCGGCCGCGTAGTCCGCGCGCGCCGCGGAGGAGACCCGGCCCTCACCGGCGGCGTGGGTGACGGCGTTGTACTCCAGCACCGGCGCGAGCTGCTCGGTGTAGTTCTCGTTGTACCAGCCGTTGCGCAGCAGGGTGTACGGCAGCCCGGAGGCGAGCAGCGCCTCCTCGGTGCCCCGGTGGTCGTCGGCGAGCGCGGCCGTCAGGCTGCCCAGCGCGCTGGTGTACGCGAGGAGCGCCACGCCCGCGGCCTTGGCGGCGTCGATCACGACCTTGTGCTGGCCCACCCGGTCGCCGCCGACCTCGCTGCCGGAGATCAGCAGCACCTTGTCGCCGGCGGCGAGGACACCGTCGAAGGTCTCGGGGGCGCTGTAGTCGGCTACGGCGATCTTCACGCCGCGCGCCGCGAGTCCGGCGGCCTTCTCCGCGCTGCGGACGACGGCCGTGATCTGCTCGGCCGGTACCTTCTCCAGCAGGCCCTCGATGACGAACGTGCCGAGGTGGCCGGTGGCTCCGGTGACGACGATGCTCATGGTGGAACTCCTCCAGGGGGTGGGTGCGCCACTCACCCTAGGGTGTGCACTAACTCTTCGAAAGTACCCACTTTGAAGTAAGGTACTGGCATGGCCGTAAGCAAGGTGTCTCCGCAGCCCGCCGACAAGTACGACACGGGCGCTGAGGGCATGTGCCCGTACCGCCTCGTCCTGGAGCACGTCACCAGCCGCTGGGGCGTCCTCGTCCTGATCGAGCTGCTGGAGCGGCCGTACCGCTTCAGCGAGCTGCGCCGGGCCATCGGCCGGGTCAGCGAGAAGATGCTCACCCAGACCCTGCAGACCCTGGAGCGCGACGGCCTCGTCCACCGCGACGCCAAGCCCGTCATCCCGCCCCGGGTCGACTACTCCCTCACCGACCTCGGCCGCGAGGCCGCCGAACAGGTGCGCGCCCTCGCGGTCTGGACGAAGGACCGCATGGACGCAGTGGAGGAAGCCCGGCGGACGTACGACGAGACCCGAGGCTGAACCGCCCCGGGCCTCGTCGCTCGATCGTCCTCCGCGGTCCTCCGCGGTCCTCCGCGGTCCTCCGCAGTCCTTCGCCGGTCGGCCGTAGTCGGCCGTGGCTCAGCCGACCACCGTCCAGGTGTCCCCGCCGGCCAGCAGCGCCGAGAGGTCGCCCTTGCCGTGCCGGTCGACGGCGGTGTCGAGCTGGTCGGCCATCTGCGTGTCGTAGACGGGACGTTCGACGGACCGCAGGACACCGATCGGCGTGTGGTGCAGGGTGTCCGGATCGGCCAGCCGCGACAGCGCGAAGGCCGTGGTCGGCGACGCGGCGTGCGCGTCGTGGACCAGGATCCGGGACTCGTTCTCCGGGGTGACGGTGACCACCTTCAGATCACCGGTGGCCTCGTCCCGTACGACTCCCCGCCCGCCGTCCGCCCCGAACCGGATCGGCTGCCCGTGCTCCAGCCGGATCACGGCCTCCTCGGCCTGCTGCCGGTCCTTGAGGACCTCGAAGGCTCCATCGTTGAAGATGTTGCAGTTCTGGTAGATCTCCACCAGCGCCGTGCCCGGGTGGGCGGCGGCCTGCCGCAGCACCTCCGTCAGATGTTTGCGGTCGGAGTCCACGGTCCGCGCCACGAACGACGCCTCCGCCCCGATCGCCAGCGACACCGGGTTGAAGGGCGCGTCCAGCGAGCCCATCGGCGTCGACTTGGTGATCTTCCCGACCTCGGAGGTGGGGGAGTACTGCCCCTTCGTCAGACCGTAGATCCGGTTGTTGAAGAGCAGGATCTTCAGGTTCACATTGCGCCGCAGGGCGTGGATCAGATGGTTGCCGCCGATGGAGAGCGCGTCCCCGTCGCCGGTCACCACCCAGACGGACAGATCGCGCCGCGAGGTGGCGAGCCCGGTCGCGATCGCCGGCGCCCGCCCGTGGATGGAGTGCATCCCGTACGTGTCCATGTAGTACGGGAAGCGGGACGAGCAGCCGATGCCCGAGACGAAGACGATGTTCTCCCTGGCCAGCCCCAGTTCGGGCATGAAGCCCTGGACGGCGGCGAGGATGGCGTAGTCACCGCAGCCGGGGCACCAGCGCACTTCCTGGTCGGACTTGAAGTCCTTCATCGACTGCCGCGCCGTGGCCTTGGGGACCAGCTGCAGCAACTCGTTGCCGGCGTCAGTCATCGATGGCCTCCTTGAGCGCGGTGGCGAGCTGCTCGGCCTTGAACGGCATGCCGTTGACCTGGTTGTAGGAGTGGGCGTCGACCAGGTACTTCGCCCGCACGAGCGTGGCGAGCTGCCCGAGGTTCATCTCGGGGATCACCACCTTGTCGTACGCGCCGAGCACAGCCCCGAGATTGCGCGGGAAGGGGTTGAGGTGCCGCAGATGGGCCTGCGCGATCGCCTCGCCTGCCGTCCGCAGCCGCCGTACCGCCGCCGTGATCGGCCCGTACGTCGACCCCCAGCCCAGGACCAGCGTGCGCGCCTCGTGCGGATCGTCGACCTCGATGTCCGGGACGTCGATCCCGTCGATCTTCGCCTGCCGGGTGCGCACCATGAAGTCGTGGTTGGCCGGGTCGTAGGAGATGTTGCCCGTGCCGTCCTGCTTCTCGATGCCGCCGATCCGGTGCTCCAGCCCCGGCGTCCCCGGCACGGCCCACGGCCGGGCCAGGGTCTGCGGGTCACGCTTGTACGGCCAGAAGACCTCGGTGCCGTCGTCGAGCGTGTGGTTGGGCCCTTGGGTGAACTGCACCTTCAGATCCGGCAGTTCGTCGAGCTCGGGGATGCGCCAGGGCTCGCTGCCGTTGGCCAGGTAACCGTCCGACAGCAGGAACACGGGGGTGCGGTACGTCAGCGCGATCCGGGCGGCCTCGAGGGCCGCGTCGAAACAGTCCGCCGGGGTGCGCGGCGCGATCACCGGCACGGGCGCCTCGCCGTTGCGGCCGTACATGGCCTGCAGCAGATCGGCCTGCTCGGTCTTGGTCGGCAGCCCGGTGGACGGACCGCCGCGCTGGATGTCGACGACGAGCAGCGGCAGTTCGAGCGAGACGGCGAGCCCGATGGTCTCCGACTTCAGCGCCACACCCGGGCCGGAGGTCGTCGTGACCGCCAAAGACCCTCCGAAGGCGGCCCCCAGCGCGGCCCCGATACCCGCGATCTCGTCCTCGGCCTGGAAGGTCCGCACACCGAAGTTCTTGTGCCGGCTCAGCTCGTGCAGGATGTCCGAGGCCGGGGTGATCGGGTACGACCCCAGATACAGCGGCAGATCCGCCTGCCGGGAAGCCGCGATCAGCCCGTACGACAGGGCCAGGTTCCCCGAGATGTTCCGGTACGTCCCCACCGGGAAGGCCTGGGTCGCCGGGGCGATCTCGTAACTGACCGCGAAGTCCTCGGTGGTCTCCCCGAAGTTCCAGCCCGCGCGGAAGGCGGCGAGGTTGGCGGCCGCGATCTCCGGCTTCTTGGCGAACTTGGCCGCCAGGAACCTCTCGGTGCCCTCGGTCGGCCGGTGGTACATCCACGACAGCAGCCCGAGCGCGAACATGTTCTTGCTGCGCTCGGCCTCCTTGCGGCTGAGGTCGAACTCCTTGAGCGCCTCGACGGTGAGGGTGGTCAGCGGCACCGGATGGAGGCTGTACCCGTCCAGCGAGCCGTCCTCCAGCGGGCTGGTCGTGTACCCGACCTTCTGCATCGCCCGCTTGGTGAACTCGTCCGTGTTGACGATGATCTCCGCGCCGCGCGGCACGTCCCCGATGTTCGCCTTGAGGGCGGCCGGGTTCATCGCGACGAGCACATTGGGCGCGTCACCCGGGGTGAGGATGTCGTGGTCGGCGAAGTGCAGCTGGAAGCTGGAGACGCCCGGCAGGGTGCCGGCGGGGGCGCGGATCTCGGCGGGGAAGTTCGGCAGGGTGGAGAGGTCGTTGCCGAAGGTGGCGGTCTCGGAGGTGAAGCGGTCGCCGGTGAGCTGCATACCGTCACCGGAGTCCCCGGCGAACCGAATGATCACCCGATCGAGTCGCCTGACGTCCTTCGGCCCCGCCGGATTGCGCTGTTCCCTCAGTTCTCCCAGAGCGGACTCGTCGGCCTGCTCCGCTGGGCTGCTGACCTGGCTGGTCACTGAACTGGACCTCCTTTGAGGCGGCTGACCGGGAACGGCCGACCCGCCGACCCTCCCAAGACCAACCCTACGTCGGCGAGGCTGGAGAACGCCTCGGCTTGTCCACCCGGAGGCCGGACGGGAGACGGATGGGGAGGGAATCAGGAGCCCTGTCTGACACGGTGTCAGATAATCATGAATTCAGATAGGTGAGCACTGCCAGTACCCGACGGTGGTCCCCGTCGCTCGGGGACAGCCCGAGCTTCAGGAAGATGTTGCTGACGTGCTTCTCGACGGCCCCGTCACTGACGACCAGCTGCCGGGCGACCGCCGAGTTCGTCCGCCCCTCCGCCATCAGCCCCAGCACCTCACGCTCCCGAGGAGTGAGCCCCGCGAGCACGTCCTGCTTCCGGCTCCGCCCGAGCAGCTGCGCGACCACCTCCGGGTCCAGCGCGGTGCCGCCCCGCGCCACCCGCACCACGGCGTCGACGAACTCCCGTACGTCGGCCACCCGGTCCTTCAGCAGATATCCCACGCCCCGACTGGACCCCGCGAGCAGCTCGGTGGCGTACCGCTCCTCCACGTACTGCGACAAGACGAGCACACCCAGCTCAGGGTGCGACTTCCGCAGCTGCACGGCGGCCCGCACGCCTTCGTCGGTATGGGTCGGCGGCATCCGCACATCGGCGACGACGACATCCGGGAGGTCGCCCTGCGCGGCGAACTCGGTGATCGTCTTGATCAGGGCGTTCCCGTCCCCGACCCCCGCGACGACATCGTGCCCCCGGTCGGTCAGCAGCCGCGTCAGCCCCTCCCGCAACAGCACCGAATCCTCGGCGATGACCACCCGCACCCTGTCCTCCACGCCTAGCCCCCCACTGCACCCCGTACCGCGACAGCCCCCAGCATTCCAGCATCGGAACGCCAGGACCTGCTCCCGGGAGAAAAACAGGGGAGTGTTCAGGGGGAGACGCGCTCACCGGGCTCTCACCCCCGGCCCCGAAGCAGCAAGCCGAAAAAGCAGGGGCGCAGCCCCGCTTCTTCAGGGGCGCGGGGAACTGCACGAGAAGCCCCACGCACCTGCACCCGCTCACGGTGCCAGGCCATCCACGACGACGGGGGAGCGGGGAACTGCGCGAGAAGCCCCACGCACCTGCACCCGCTCACGGTGCCAGGCCATCCACGGCGACGGGGGCGCGGGGAACGGCGCGAGAAGCCCCACCGGACCCGCACCCACCCACGGCGCCAAGCCACCCACGGCGAAGAGGCACCCCCGCCCCGCAGGGCCCCGCTCAGGCCGCCCGCCAGGGCAACTCCGCCGTCACCCGAGTCGGCCCCCCGCCCGGCGAGTCGACGACGAGAATCCCGTCGAC
>NZ_JARGEE010000372.1:0-8974 GCF_033794485.1 Streptomyces sp. MB09-02B | reverse complement strand
CCCACGGGTTCACCCCCGCCCTCGCCGAGCAACCCGCCCGGGTCGGGGCACAACGACAGCCACCCGTCGGCGAGTTCGGGGGCGGCGAATCTCGGCGACCGCTCACCGGTCAGGGCACAGAGCTGGACCCCCAGCACGTATACGCCGTCGCTCTCCGCCACCCTGCCCAGGGACCGACCCGCCTCGACGGGCACGGCCGGCTCCTCGACATCGGCCGCCGCCCCGACTCCGACTCTGGCCCCGACTCCGGCCCCGGCATCGCCACCGCCCCCGACAGCGCCCTCGCCCAAGCCCTCGCCCTCGCCCAATCCCTCGACACCGGCCAGGATCAGGTCGTTCCCGTCGCCGGTGCTGAGGGTCAGCGTGCCGTCGGACGCCCTGG
Source organism: Streptomyces sp. MB09-02B (assembly GCF_033794485.1). Lineage (NCBI taxonomy): Bacteria > Bacillati > Actinomycetota > Actinomycetes > Kitasatosporales > Streptomycetaceae > Streptomyces > Streptomyces sp. MB09-02B. Next base: position 8,592 of record NZ_JARGEE010000372.1, on the reverse strand, counting down.
TGACCGTGCCGGCCCACGGCGCGTGGACCTCCAGTGGCCCGGTGAGGTACAGCTCGATCCCGAGCGCACAGGTCCCGGCGTCGCCCCCGCCGTCGACGGACGCGCGGGTCAGCCGGAACTCACCGTGCCGGGTCCGTACGGCGGCCCGTCCCGCCGCCAACGCCTCCACGGCGAGCGTGCGTTCGATGCCGGGGTCCAGCCAGCGTCCGGTGTGCAGGTCGTCGCTCCCCGCCGACAGGTCGAGGACGTGCACCTCGGCCGACAGCGCGGGCAGCAGCCGGCCGGCGTTCGGGTGCCCCGGCGGCCGACCGCTGCCGGAGGCGGGCGCGGCGAGCGGCCGGGCGGCGGCCCCGGGCCGGGCCGCCGGGCGGGCGAGTTCCTGCCGGAACAGGGCCGTCATCACCTGCGCCGGTACCGACTCGGCGGCCTCGAACATCGCCCACTCGCGGTCCAGCGCGGCCGTGGCGTACCCGTTGTCCGGGTCCAACAGGGTGTCGTACTGCCCGCTGACCACCATGACGGCCGACCGCAGCACGACGAGCGGCCACAGGACGGCCACCTCCTCGTCCCCGAGCGGCCTCGCCGCGTCGAAGGCCCGCACGGCAGGCAGCACCGACGCGGGGCCCGCGCCGTGGTGGTGGAGCACGGAGGTGCAGGTGACGGCGAGTTCCGCGACCGTCCAACCGGGGCCCAGATCACCGAAGTCGATGACGCCGACCGGGAGGGGGCGCCCGTCGGGAGCCGTCTCGCAGACCACGTTGTTGTCGGTCACGTCGCCGTGCACGATCTGTGTCGGCAGCCCGTCGGCGTACGGCTCCACCAGGGCGTGGGCGGCGCGGACCGCCTTGAGGATCCGTCGGGCGCGCGTCCGGTCGGGCAGGTGCGGGGCCAGTGCCTCGACGACGGCGGGCGCGTTGCGCAGGTCCCACATGCGGGTCGGGTCCGGCGCTGCCGCCTCCAGGCCGACACGCTCGAAACGGGCGAGCCCGGCCGCGACCCGTCCGGCGAGTTCGCCGAGCCGGGCGACGACACGGGGGGCGAGGTAACGGCTGTCCATGATCGGTTCGCCGGGAACGAAGTCCAGCAAGCGACAGGCCAGTTCCACACCGTCCGCCGTGAGCCACTGCACCGTGGCACCGTCCACCCCGGGCCGGGCCCGGGGCAGCCGCACATCCGGGAGCACCCGGGCCAGATGGCCGACCGCCGCGTCCTGGGCGTCGAGGACCGCCGGATCCGTCGCGGGGTTGGCGATCTTGAGCACCCGGTCGCCCGCGTCCGTGCGGACCCGGTAGTTGCGGTCCTGCTGACTCCCCAGGTCCTTGAGGGTGCCGCGCACCCCGAAGCGGGTGGCGAGCAAGGCGGTCAACTCCGCCTCGCCGACCGAGGGGAAGCGCGGGGGATGGCTCATCGCAGGGCTCCACCCCTCCAGACCGAAATGTTCCGGCAACCGTAGGGCGGGGCATTCGGCCCGTCAACGGCGTCGATGGGCGGGGCTTTCGGCCACGTCAACCGCGTCGACGGGCGGGGCGTTCGACCGCATCACCGGCGTCGACGGGCGGGGCCGCCGGGGCCGGTCCGCGCGGAACACCGGCGCGTCGAGCGCGTGCTCCACACGCGGACACGGCCACCGCCCCTCCCGCGGTCTCAGACGGTCGGGTCGAACCACGTCACCGTGTCGGACATGGCCTGCTTGATGCGGAACAGCGCGAACTCGCTCAGATCCGGCGGCAGGGCGTCCAGGGAGAACCAGCCGACGTCCAGGGACTCGTCGTCGTTGACGCGTGCCTCTCCGCCCACGGCACGGCAGTAGAACGTGGTGTCCATGTACTGGCAGACGTCCCCGTTGTCGTACCGCACCGGTTCCAACGCCTGTACGAGGACGACCCGTTCGGCCACGCACCGGACCGCCGTCTCCTCCTCGACCTCCCGCACGGCACAGGCCGCCGGCTGCTCCCCCGGGTCCGGGATGCCGCCGATCAGCGACCACTTGCCGTTGTCGGACCGGCGGCCCAGCAGCACTCTGCCCTCGTCGTCGAAGACGAGGGCGGTGACTCCGGGGAGCCAGAGGAGCTGGTTGCCGGCGGAAGCACGGAGTGTGCGGATGAAATCAGGGGTAGCCATGGGGCCGACCCTAACGGGCCGGTCCCCTCACCCCGCCGCATCCGGGACGCGCACGCGAGGCGTACGGCTACACGCCACCGGCGCGCCTCCCGCGCACACCTGCCCCGATCGCCCAGCCGAGTCCACCCGCCGCGACCAGCACGAGAAGCATCTCGGGTGCGATGCCGAACCGGGTGGCGGGCGTCTGCGAGGACCGCAGCGGGACCTTCTGGACCAGGGAGTCCGGGACGAACATGCCCGTCTTCTGCGTGATCCTGCCGTCCGGCAGGATGATCGCGCTGACCCCGCTGGTCACCGGCACGGTGACGGTGCGGCTGTGTTCGACGGCGCGTACCCGGGACATGGCGAGCTGCTGGTAGGTCATCTCGCTGCGGTCGAAGGTGGCGTTGTTGCTCGGCACCGAGATCAGCTGCGCGCCGTCGGTGACCTCGGAGCGCACGGCCCAGTCGAAGGCCGCCTCGTAGCAGGTCACGAGACCGACCTCGGCACCGTCCATGGTGAACACACCGGGCTCGGTGCCCCGGCTGAAGTCCTGGCGGACCATGGACGTCCACTCGCTGTTGATGGCGCCGATCAGCGACCGCAGCGGCAGGTACTCGCCGAACGGCTGGATCTGCCGCTTGTCGTAGGTGTCGACGGGGCCCTTCTCGGGGTCCCACAGGATCTGCTCGTTGTAGAGCTTGCCGTCCCGCTCCACCACGCCGCCGACGGAGATGGGGGCACCGATGGCGGCGGCCGCATCCTCGATCACCGTGCGGGCGTCGGCGTTGGCGAAGGGGTCGATGTCGGAGGAGTTCTCAGGCCAGAGCACGAAGTCGGGCCGGGCGACCTTGCCGGCCTTGACCTCGGCGGCCAGCCGCTCGGTCTCCCGGGCGTGGTAGTCGAGCACGGCCCGGCGCTGGGCGTTGAAGTCGAGCCCGAGGCGCGGGACGTTGCCCTGGATGACCGCCACGGTGGCGGTGCCGTCCTCGGCCTCGTCGCTCACCAGCGCGCGGGACGCGAGGGCGCCCACGAGGGGTACGGCCACGGAGAGCGCCGCCACGGCCGCGGTGCCCCGGCGTGCGGCCTGGCCGGTGCGCCGGTGCGCCACGACCAGCCGGACCACCTCGTACAGCCCGAAGCCGCACAGCACGACCGCGAAGCCGAGCGCGGGTGTGCCGCCGAGAGCGGCCAGCGGCAGGAAGACCCCGTCCGCCTGGCCGAAGGCGATCTTGCCCCAGGGGAATCCGCTGAAGGGGGCACGCGCGCGTGCCGCCTCACCGGCGATCCACAGGGCGGCGGCCCACACCGGCCAGCCGGGCAGCTTCGAGACGACGGCGACGCCCGCGCCGACGAGCGCCACGAACACCGCCTCGATCACGACGAGCGCGAGCCACGGACCGGGGCCGACCTCCACGCCGGTCCACACCAGCAGCGGCAGCAGGAACCCGAGACCGAACAGGTAGCCGAGACCGAGGCCCGCCTTCCAGCTGCGTCCCCGCAGCACCCAGCCGAAGACCGCGAAGGCCGGCAGGGCCAGCCACCACAGGGTGCGGGGCGGGAAGCTGACGTAGAGCAGCACCCCGGAGAGGGCCGCGGCGACGGCCGGAAGGAGCCGGACGGCCCATCGGGACACCCGGGACACGGGCGCGGCCTGGGGTTCGAGCTGTTCCGGCTCGTCTACGGGAGTGGCGGTGACGGTCACTCGGGGAGTGTACGGCGCGTCACCCGGGCGCCGACAGCGCGGCCCGTGCGTCCGGCGTGAGGCTTTTGTCGCACCCCGGCCGCATCGTTCCTGCATAACTCGTCCACAAACCGGCGCATCACCCGTTACGGTGTGCGCGAGCCTCTGACGTGCGGCCGGACGCGGTCCGGGCGGTCGAGGCCCGGCACAGTCGGGGGGCGACACCTTGGGGTCCACGGGGACGGAGTCCGCGGCCGGAGCGTCGGCCTCGCACGAGAGACGGAACGTCTCCGATGTCACGGGTGTGCTGATGCTCGGGGCGTGCGCGGCGTGGTCGTTGATCACGGCGGCGGCGCGGGGCGGCCGTCCGGAGGGTGTGCTGCTGGCGGTGCTCGCGGTGGCGGCCGGTTACGCGGCGGGCCGGATCTGCGGGGCCCTGCTGCCGGTGGTGGCACCGTCCGCCGGCGCGCTGGCCGGTCTCGGTCTGGCGGTCACCGACCCGCACACCATGACGGGCTCGCCGCTGGTCTCGCCTCTCGGGCACACCGGGGCGACCGCCGCGCTGCTGGTCCTGGCCGCGGGTGCCGCCTGCTGTGCCGCCTGGGCGGCCCGTTCGTCCGGCCTGCGGCTGGCTCTGCGGCTGACGACCTGCGGGATCGCGGTGACCGCGACGGTGCTCGGCTCGACGACCGGTTTCGCCGCGTGCACCGGGGTGCTGCTGTGCTCGCTCGCGGCGGCCCGGATGCGCCGGGGCCCGGGCCTCGTGGGACTCGCCGTCGCCACGGCCCTGGTGACGGCGACGGTCTGGGCCGTCGCGGAGGACGCCCTGCCGGCCGGGCTGACCGACTCGCTGGAGGGGCAGCTCACCCCGCACCGGATCCTGCTGTGGCACGACGCGCTCGACCTGGTCCACGACGATGCCCTGCTCGGCGTGGGACCGGGCCGCTTCGGGGAGCTCAGCCCCACGGTCGCCGAGTCCCTGTCGGCCGACGACCGGCCCCATTCGGCACCCCTGCAGCTGGCGGCCGAGCAAGGGCTCGTCGGTGTCGCGCTGCTCGCGGCCGTGTTCGGCTGGGTCCTGTACGTGCTGTGGCGGACTCCGCGCTCCACGCCGGTGGTCCTGACCGCGGGCGCGGCCCTGACGGCGGTGGCCGCGATCGCCGCCGTGGGCAACGCGCTGAGCTTCACGACGGTGACGGCGGGCGCGGGCCTGCTGGCGGGCATGGCGACGGCGCGGCCCCTGACGGAAGCGGAGCCGGACCCGACGCCGGACCTCGACGACCGCTAGTCCGCGACGACCGCTAGTACGCGACGGACGCGACGGACGCGAGGAAGGTGTCATACGCCCGTCCGCGCGACCGCCCGTACGGAAGGCGTCAGTGCGCCCGTCGCGCGGAAGGCGTCAGTGCGCGGCGTCGGTCGCCTTCGGGGTGAGCCGGGCGCGGATGACGTCCACGGCCGTCTCCGCGTTGTCGACGGTGATCGTGAACGTGTGACCGTCCCAGAGGCGCAGCACCACGGCCTCGCCGCGTCGTACGACGACGGCCGTGCCTTTCTCGGGCCGCCAGCGGTAGCCCCAGCCGCCCCACTGGTGGGGCGTGACGCACGGGGCGAAGGCGGCGTCGGCGACCTGGGACAGGGGGATGCGGCGGCGTGGCACACCGATGTGGCCGCAGCGGACTTCGAGGCAGTCCTCGTCGACCTTCACGGAGACGTGCACGAACGCGAGCGTGCCGAAGAGGACGAGCAGCCCGGCGGCGATGCAGCCGACGACGGACATCACGAGCGGGGCGACACCGGAGGCCCACGCGGAGTCGACCGCGAGTTCGATGCCCAGTGCCATGCAGGCGGCGCCGCCGAGTGCCAGCAGCCACTGGCCGCGATTGGTCGCGCGGCCGGTCCAGACCTCGGGGTGCGGGCCTTCGGGGGTGCCCGTCTCGCCGTGGGGGTGGTCCCTCATGGCTTTGAGACTACTCAGGTTCCGCTGCGCGGGCACCTGGTCGCGGAGCGTTACCGCTCCACGATGCCGGCGGGCGCGGCGCCGGCGGTCCCGAGCAGTCGGCCCTCCTCGTAGGCCAGCGCAGGGGCGGGCAGAGCGGCGCCCTCGCGGCCGCTGAGGATGACGGTCAGCGTCGACCCGGTCCAGTCGGCCTCGGGCTCGGGCAGTTCCCCGATGCGGCGCAGCGCCTGCGCGGCCACGGCGCCGGCGGAGCCGTGCAGGACGAGGGGCGGGAGGCCGGGCTGCTGGACGGCGGCGCGGATGCGTTCGGCGACCAGCTCGTAATGGGTGCAGCCCAGGACGACGGTCGTCACATCGGTGGGCGTCAGCGCGGCCGCCGCGGCGATCGCGGCGTCGATGGCGGCGTCGTCGGCGTGCTCCACCGCTTCGGCCAGTCCCCAGCAGGGCACCTCGGTGACCGGGACACCGTCGGCGAACTCCTCGATGAGGCCGCGCTGGTAGGGGCTGCCGGTGGTGGCCGGTGTCGCCCAGATCGTGAAGGGGCCGCCGCCGGACGCGGCCGGCTTGATCGCCGGGACGGTGCCGATCACCGGCAGGCCGGGTTCGAGGAGGGCGCGCAGGGCGGGCAGGGCGTGCACGGAGGCGGTGTTGCAGCCGACGATCAGCGCGTCGGGTCGGTGGGCGGCCGCCGCCTCGGCGACGGCGAGGGCACGCTCGGTCAGGTCCTGGGGGGTGCGCGGGCCCCAGGGCATGCCGTCGGGGTCCGAGGAGATCACGAGATCCGCGTCGGGCCGTAGCCGCCGTACCGCCGCGGCGGCGGGGAGCAGACCGATACCGGAATCCATGAGCGCGATCTTCACCCGGCCACGATAGACGATGGCCTCGGTACGGCTGCTCCCGTGGGGCAGACTGCGGACGTGAGCGCCATCGCGTGGACCGCCGCCGGATCACTCGCCGCCTGGTTGTGGCTGCTGCTCGGCCAGGGCTTCTTCTGGCGCACGGATGTACGCCTGCCACCCCGCCGGGACCCCGACGTCTGGCCGGACGTCTGCGTCGTCGTTCCCGCGCGTGACGAGGCCGCCGTGCTGCCGGACAGCCTGCCGTCGCTGTTGGGCCAGGAATATCCCGGCCGGGCCGAGGTCTTCCTGGTCGACGACGGCAGCTCGGACGGGACCGGCGACCTGGCCCGTGAGCTGTCCCACCGGTTCGGCGGCCTGCCCCTGACCGTGTCCTCGCCCGGGGAGCCGCCCGCGGGCTGGACGGGCAAGCTCTGGGCCGTACGGCACGGCATCACGCTGGCTCGCGCGCGGCGACCCGAGTTCCTGCTCCTGACGGACGCGGACATCGCGCACAGCCCGGACAGCCTGCGAGCGCTGGTGGCGGCCGCGCGCACCGGCGGCTTCGACCTGGTCTCCCAGATGGCCCGGCTGCGTGCCGAGAGCGTGTGGGAGAAGCTCGTCGTGCCCGCCTTCGTGTACTTCTTCGCCCAGCTCTATCCGTTCCGGCGGATCGGCGTACCGGGTTCGCGCACGGCGGCAGCGGCGGGTGGCTGTGTGCTGCTGAGGGCCGAGGCCGCCGAGCGGGCACGGATCCCGGACGCGATCCGGCAGTCCGTCATCGACGACGTGGCGCTGGCCGCCGCGGTCAAGAGGAGCGGCGGCCACATCTGGCTCGGGCTCGCGGAGCGCGTGGACAGTGTGCGGCCCTACCCCCGGCTGCGCGACCTGTGGCACATGGTCGCCCGCAGCGCCTACGCCCAGCTGCTGCACAATCCGCTGCTGCTCGCCGGGACGGTCCTCGGCCTGACCCTGGTCTACCTCGTCCCGCCGGTCTCGCTCGTGGCGGGCCTGGTCACGGCGGACCCGGCGACGGCGCTGCTCGGCGGGCTCGCCTGGCTGCTGATGACGGCGACGTACCTGCCGATGCTCCGCTACTACGGTCTGCCGCCGGGCCTCGCTCCGCTGCTGCCGTTCACCGCGTTCCTGTACCTGCTGATGACGGTCGACTCGGCGGTGCGGCACCACCGGGGGCGCGGCGCGGCCTGGAAGGGCCGCACCTACGCCCGCCCGGACCCGGTGCCGGACGAGGGTTGAGGGTTGCAGGTTGAGGGTCGGGGTCCCGCGCCGGAGCCTCCCTCGGGTGCGGAACCCTTTCCTCTTCTTTTTGTACGGACGGCTACTTCCGGCCGGGCGTCCAGTTCATGCCCCACCCGTAGGCGTAGTCGACCGTGCGCTGCGGGCTCACTCCGCGCTCGGGGACGAGGTAGCGGGCCTCGCGCTGGACGATGAGGTCGCCGCCCTGGTTGGTGATGAGGGCGAGGGCGCAGACGGTGGAGGGAACCGTGCACTCGTCGAGCGAGAAGTCGATCGGTGCCCCGTGCTGCGGCTGGAGGGTGACCGTGGCGTGCAGATCGGCGAACGAACGGGCCCCCTCGTAGATGGTGACGAAGATGAGGATGCGCCGGAAGTACTGCTTGTGGTCGAGGTTGATGGTGAGGTTCTCGCCGCTGCTGACGGCACCGGTGCGGTCGTCGCCGTCGAGGTGGATGAAGGGCGGCTGGCTCAGGGAGCCGAAGGCGTTGCCCAGTGCCTGGACGACGCCCTTGCTGCCGTCGGAGAGTTCGAAGAGGGCGCACAGGTCGAGGTCGAGGTCCGCGTGCATGGCGACGGCACGGCCCAGTTTGCTGCCCCATCCCTTGAACTGTTTGTGCACCTCCCAGTTGAGGTTCACGCGCATGGCGCCGGATGTGCCGCCCTGTTTGGTCAGGGAGACAGACGGAGCGTCCTTCGTGAGCGTCACCTTGGTGAGACGGACCGGCGCCGGGGGCGCCACGGGCGGGGCGGGAGGC
>NZ_JARGEE010000371.1:0-9014 GCF_033794485.1 Streptomyces sp. MB09-02B | reverse complement strand
CCCCCGCCTCGACCACCCCTCCGGGGAACTCCCACCCGGGCTTGTAGGTCGGATCGACGAGCAGCACCCGATCCTCCTCGTCGAACAACAGGACCCCCGCGGCGACCGTCTCGGCGGTCGGTTCGGGGGTCTGCACGATGTCGCACACGGGTACGCCGTCGGTGGCCACGGCGTCGGCGATGCGCCGCGCGGTCTCGTACGGGGTGAGGGCACCGGTGTCGACGAGATGGGCGTCCGAGGTGAGCCAGCCGCCCAGCGCGGCGCGGTACGGCGCGATGTGGTCGTACGCCCATTGACGCAGCCGCATCTCGCCGTCGGGGAGGTCGGGCGGAATCTCCCGCCCGGCTATTCGCTCCCGCAGTATCGTTTCGGCCGGGGCCAGGAGCACATGCCGTACGGGGATGCGGCGGGAGGCGAGGCCGCCGAAGATCTCGTCGCGGTACTCCTGACGGAGCAGGGTCATGGGGACCACGAGGGTGCCGCCCAGCTCGGCGAGCAGCGCGGCGGCGGTGTCGACCACCAGCCGTCGCCAGCTCGGCAGGTCCTGGAAGTCGCCGACCTCGGCGAGGCGTTTGGCCGGCAGCATGTGTGTCAGTGCGCCGCCGATGACCTCGGGGTCGAAGAGCGTGCTGTTCGGGATCAGGTCGATCAGTTCCCGTGCGGTGGTGGTCTTCCCCGCACCGAACGCACCGTTGATCCAGACGATCACGGTTCCCCCTCTTCTGTTGACCCCCTGAGGCTTGCCCTCCACTCCGCCACGGAAACCAGCCGCTGATGAGGAGCCGGAATACGACGACGGCGGGCCCACCGAAGCGGGCCCGCCGTGCGCGGTGCGTGGGGAGGCGGACGGAGTGTCCGCCTCCCGCTACAAGGCCGTCAGCCTTCCTTGCCGCCCTTGCCCTCCTGGTCCGCGAGGCCTCCCAGGGCGTCGTCGTCGACCGCCAGGCTGTCGCTGGAGACCGTCTTGCCGACCTCGCCGAGCGTGTTCTCGACGTCCAGTTTGCTCAGTGCGTCGCCCTTCCCGAGCGTGTCGGCGGCTTCGAGACCGTGCGACGGCGTGATGGCCGCGACGACGAAACCGGTGGCGAGGGAGGCGATGGCGAGCATGCTGCGCTTCTTCATGCCCCGCTCAACTGCGGAAGCCCCCGAGGGGTCACGCCCGGTTTTCGGGGTCTCGCTCTCGACCACGGGAGACCGGCAGCCGACACGGCGCGACGTGGCACGGCCGCTCGGCCTCGCTGCGGAACCGCGCGCCGCGCGCACCCGTCTCGCCCCTCCCGCGTCATCGACCGCTCCGGCCCCGGGGTCACTCCGCCCCGGCCCCCGGCCCGCTCCGTCGTCCCGTCAGCGCTGCCGCGGCCGCTCCGACCAGGCCCGCGTCGGTCCCCATCACGGCCGGGGCGATGGTCAGGTCCTGGACGAAGGAGAGGGTGGCGTAGTCCTTGAGGGCGGTGCGGAGGGGGGCGAAGAGGACGTCACCGGCGTTCGCGACGCCGCCGCCGATGACCGCGAGGTCGATCTCGACGAGCGTGGCGGTCGCCGCGATCCCGGCGGCGAGGGCCTGCGCTGCGCGTTCGAACGAGGCCACGGCGACCGGGTCGCCGGCCCGCGCGGCGGCGGCGACCGCGGCCGCGGAGGTGTCGCCGCCGGGCCCGGGCCGCCAGCCGTTCTCCCGGGCGCGGCGGGCGATGTTGGGGCCGCTGGCGATGCGCTCGACACAGCCGCGGGCACCGCACGGGCACGCGTCACCGTCGAGGTCGACGCTGATGTGACCGATGTGACCGGCGTTCCCGGTGGGGCCCGTGTGCAGCTTCCCGCCGAGAACGAGGCCGCCGCCGACACCCGTCGACACGACCATGCACAGCGCGTTGTCGTGGCCGCGCGCGGCACCCTGCCAGTGCTCGGCCGCCGTGATGGCCGCGCCGTCGCCGATCAGTTCGACGGGCAGCCCGCCGGTCACTCCCCGGACCCGCTCGACGAGGGGGAAGCCGCGCCAGCCATGGATGTTCACGGGGCTCACCGTCCCGGCGGAGGCGTCCACCGGCCCCGCGCTGCCGATCCCGACAGCCGTGGCCCCGCTCCACCGCGGATCGGCGGCCAGGTCGCCGAACACCTCCTCGACGGCCCGCATCACGGTGTCGCCGTCCTCCCGCGCGGGCGTCGGGCGCTGCGCGCGCACCAGGATCCGGCCGTGGCTGTCCACCAGCGCCCCGGCGATCTTGGTGCCGCCTATGTCGAGCGCGGCCACGAGGTCGGTCTGCATCAGTGTCAGTTCTCCCGCTGCGAGTCTCCTACCGGGCGCCCGAATCCAGCGACACCCGGATCTCCGGCCGGAAAACCGGCAGCACGACGCTCGCCTGGTGGGGGGCGCCGGCCAGAGAATGCGATAGACAGTCTCCCCCGGCCGTGACAACGTTGTCCAGGCTCTATGCTCGACGACACATCCACAACAGCCGCACCATTTCGACACGGCACCCCGACCGCACCACGGACCGCACCACGGACCGCACCCGCAGCCGTACCCGCGACCGCGCCCCGTGGACGACAGGACAGGACAGCGCACAGTGCCCGAGACCGCAGCCGGTATCAGCCGCCGCCCCGAGAACCGCTACGGCAACCGGCCCACGATGAAGGACGTCGCGGCCCGGGCCGGGGTGGGTCTGAAGACGGTCTCCCGGGTGGTGAACGGCGAGCCGGGTGTCACCCCGGACACCGAGCGCAGGGTCCAGGAGGCGATCGAGGCGCTCGGCTTTCGGCGCAACGACAGCGCCCGGGTGCTGCGCAAGGGCCGCACGGCGAGCATCGGCCTCGTCCTGGAGGACCTCGCCGACCCGTTCTACGGCCCGCTCAGCCGGGCGGTGGAGGAGGTGTCCCGCGCCCACGGCTCGCTGCTGATCAACGGGTCCAGCGCGGAGGACCCGGACCGCGAGCAGGAGTTGGCGCTGGCGCTGTGCGCCCGCCGCGTGGACGGGCTCGTGATCATTCCGGCCGGTGACGACCACCGGTACCTGGAACCCGAGATCAGGGCGGGGGTCGCCACGGTGTTCGTGGACCGTCCGGCCGGGCGGATCGACGCCGACGTGGTGCTCTCGGACAGCTTCGGCGGAGCCCGTGACGGGGTCGCCCACCTCATCTCCCACGGCCACCGGCGGATCGGTTTCATCGGCGACATGCCCCGCATCCACACCGCCGCCGAGCGGCTGCGTGGTTACCGGGCGGCCATGGAGGACGCGGGCATACCCGTCGAGGACGCGTGGATGTCGCTGGGGGTCACCGATCCCGAGCGGGTTCGCAGGGCGGCCGAGGACATGCTGTCCGGCCCGGACCCCGTCACGGCGGTCTTCGCGGGCAACAACCGGGTGACGGTCACGGTCGTACGGGTCCTCGCCGAGCACACCCGTCCGGTCGCCCTCGTCGGCTTCGACGACTTCGAGCTGGCCGATCTGCTCCGGCCTGGCATCACCGTCGTCGCCCAGGACCCCGCCCGGATCGGCCGCACCGCCGCCGAACGCCTTTTCCAGCAGTTGGACGGCTCCCTCGTCACCCCCGAGCGCATCGAGCTGCCGACCCGGCTGATCGCCCGCGGCTCGGGCGAACTCCCGCCCGCGGACTGATCCTTGGACGCCCCCGACCCCCGTACCCTCGAAGCGCTCGGCCTCGCCGTGGCACCGCGCGAGGACCCGCTGAGCTATCCCGGCGCGTGGCCGCCCGAGTCCGCGCTCCTGGACGGCAACCGGATGCTGCCCCTGGACACGCTGGTCTTCGAGGACCGGCTGCCCGTGCTCTCCGTCGGCTCCAACGCCTGCCCTGCGCAGCTCGTCCACAAGATGGCGGAGCGCGGGGTCGAGTGCCGGATCCCCATGGTGAAGGCCAGGGTGACGGGCATCGGGATCGGTGTCTCCGCCCATGTGAGCCTGCTCGGCTACCTCTCGGCATCGCCGTACCACTCCCCCGGCTCCACCACCGAGCTGTTCCTCACCTGGCTCGACGAGGCCCAGCTCGCCGTGGTCGACGCCAGCGAGGGCGTCGACTCACCGACCGGCAACTTCCAGCGGGCCGCCCTGCCCGCCGCCGATTTCCGCGTCGAGCTGGAGTCGGGCCAGGTCCTCGACCACGCCTGGATCTACGTCAACCGCTGGGGCGTCCTGCGCGACGGCGGCCCGGACCCCCGCCCCCATCCCGGCCGTCAGCGCCCTCTGCTCACCGAACTCCTCACCTCCTCGCCGGAGTTGCGCGAACTGTTCGGCACCACACCCGACGAGTTCGCCGCCCGGGCGCGCGGCAACCGGGAACTGTGTCTCAGGGGCAGGGAGTTGTTCGCCGACCAGAGGTGGACGACGGTGTCGGGTCTGGAGCAGTACGTACGGCCGCACCCGGAGGCCCGGGGCCGGCCGTGACGCCGGTCCCGGCCCTCAACAGACCGGCAGGCCGGGCACCGGGGCGTCGTTGTCGCCGCCCTGGATGTAGACGTCGCTGACGTAGACGTCGGTGTTGCCGCTGTCGTCGTCGGTCTTGGCCCACCAGACGTTGGTCCACTGGCCGGAGGTCTCGCGGCGGCCCAGGTTCGCCTGGCAGTAGAAGTAGTTGGTGCCCTGGTTGAGGACGCCGACCTTCGTACCGGAGGCGGTGTAGGAGTCCGCCGTGCGCCAGACCGTGCAGTTGTACTTGCCGCCGCCGATGGGGTGGCAGACCGGTTCCTCGGTGGTCCCGCCGCCGGTCGTGCCCCCGCCGGTGGTGGTGCCGCCCGAGGTGTCGGAGCCTCCCGTGCCGCCGCCGGTGGTGCCGCCGCTCGCGTTCTTGGACGGTGACGCGGATGCTGCGGGCTGCTTCTCCTCGTCCTTGTCGTTCTTGTCGTCCTTCTCGGTCTTCTCGCTGGGGCTCGCGGACTTCTTGTCGTCCTTCTCCTTCGCGGCCGCGTCGTCGGTGAGGTCGACCGTGCCCCGGCTGCGGCCCGGGGAGGGCGTGCCGTTACTCGTCCCGTCGACGGAGGTCCGGGCGCCCGTCTCCTTGCCGTCGTCCCCGTTCAGCAGGGTGACCGTGACGCCCGTGGCCGCGAGCACCACGGTGACGGCCACGGCGGCGAGCACGGCACGACCCTTGCGCGGCGGACGGCCGCCGGCCGAGGAGACGGTGGTGACCGGTCCCGACGGGGGCCCGACCACACCCGCGGCGGAGCCTCCGACCGCCGGGGAGGCCCCCGTGCCGGGCCCGGCGGGCGGCTGGGGAGATCCGAAAGCCGGGGTCGGTACGGGCGCGCCGAAGGCCGGGGTCGGGCCGGGCGCGCCGAATCCCGCGCCCGTACCGGCCGCCGCCGGGGACTCCGTGGTCGGCGGCCCGAACCCGGGCGGCACCGACGGGACGCTGTGCTGGGTCTCCGCCCTCGGCTGCGGCGCGGGCCCGGTGGCCCCGGTGGCCGAGGGGTCGAGCGGGCCGCCGGAGGCGACGGCCTCCAGCAGTGCGCGGGCCGCGTCGGCGTCCGGGCGGAACTCCGGCCGCTTGTCCATGAGTTGCCGCAGCACCGGCCCGAGGGGCCCGGCCCGCCGGGGTTCGGGCAGCGCGTCGGTCACGATCGCGGTGAGCGTGGACCAGGTGGACGTACGCCGGAACGGGGAGGAACCCTCGACGGCCGCGTACAGGGTGGCGCCGAGGGCCCAGACGTCGGAGGCGGGGCCGGGGTCGTTGCCCTGGGCGCGTTCGGGGGCCAGGTAGTCGAGGGAGCCGACGAGTTCGCCGCTGCGGGTGAGGTGGGTGGCGGAGCCGTCGCCCGGGTTCTCCATGGTGGCGATGCCGAAGTCGGTGAGGACGACGCGGCCGGAGCGGTCCAGGAGGATGTTGCCCGGCTTGACGTCGCGGTGCAGTACACCGACCCGGTGGGCGGCGGCGAGGGCGTCCATCACCTTGGCGCCGATCGCGGCGGCCTCACGCGGGTCGAGCAGGCCCCGGTCGCTCAACACGTCGTCCAGGGACGGGCCGTCGACCAGCTCCATGACGATCAGCGGGCGCCCGTCGACCTCGGCCACGTCGTGCACGGCCACGACTCCGGGGTGCCGGACACGGGCGGCGGCCCGAGCCTCGCGCTGCATGCGCAGTCCCAGGTCGGCCAGTTCGGGCGCGCCCGCGTCCGTGTAGGTGCGCAGCTCCTTGAGGGCGACCTCGCGGTGGAGCACCTCGTCCACGGCCCGCCAGACGACGCCCATGCCGCCGCGTCCGAGCTGCTCCACGATCCGGTACCGACCGGCGAGGATCCGCCCGACACCGTCCGTCTGTCCGTTCGCCCCCGAAGACACCCGCGCCTCGTTCCTGTGACACACCGATGAATGGCGTAAGCCTAAGCGGTGGTCGGGGGCGCTCCTGACCGTCGGCGGCGGCTGTCACAGGACCGCTACGCACCCCGCCGCCGGCCCACCCGTCCGTACCGGCCCGTACCGGTTCCTACTGGCCGGAGACGGTCAGATCCGCCCGCCTCGGCGCGGCGAAGCCCTCCAGGTCGGCGCGGGTCAGGCCGGTCGCTCCGGAGACCTCGCCGAGGTCCAGGGCGCCGCAGTCCAGGCCGCGCAGCAGATAGCCGCTGAGCGCCTTGGCGGTCGCGGGCTCGTCCATCACGTCGCCGCCCGCGCGGTTGGCGTACCGGGAGAGGCGGGCGGCGGCCTGCGCGTACCCCTCGCGGTAGAAGGCGAAGACGGCCGCGTAGCGGGTCGGGATGTGGCCGGGGTGCATGTCCCAGCCCTGGTAGTAGGCACGGGCGAGGGCCCGGCGGGTGAGGCCGTAGTGCAGCCGCCAGGCGTCGTGGACCTGCTCGGTGGGGCCGACCGGCAGGACGTTGGTGGAGCCGTCGGAGACGCGTACGCCGGTGCCGGCCGCGGCGACCTGCATGATCGCCTTGGCGTGGTCGGCGGCCGGGTGGTCGCTGGCCTGGTGGGCGGCGGAGACGCCGAGGCAGGCGCTGTAGTCGAAGGTGCCGTAGTGCAGCCCGGTGGCGCGGCCCTCGGCGGCTCCGATCATCCGGGCGACGGTGGCGGTGCCGTCGGCGGCGAGGATGGACTGGCTGGTCTCGATCTGGATCTCGAAGCCGATCCGGCCGGACTCCAGGCCACGCGCCTTCTCGAAGGCCTCCAGGAGCCGGACCATGGCGGTGACCTGCTCGGCGTACGTCACCTTGGGCAGGGTCAGGACCAGCCCGTCGGGCAGACCGCCGGCCTCCAGCAGGCCCGTGAGGAAGATGTCGAGGGTGCGGATGCCCCGGTCGCGTACCGGCGCCTCCATGCACTTCATGCGGATGCCCATGTACGGGGCGGCGGTGCCGTCGGCGTACGCCCGGGCGATCAGCCGGGCGGCGCGGGCGGCGGCCTCGTCCTCCTCCGCGTCGGGGCGGGCCCCGTAGCCGTCCTCGAAGTCGACGCGGAGGTCCTCGATCGGCTCGCGCTCCAGTTTGGCGCGGACGCGGTCGTACACGGGTTCGGCAAGCTCGTCGCCGAGGCCGAGGACGGTGGCGAAGGAGGCCGCGTCGGGGGCGTGCTCGTCGAGAGCGGCGAGGGCCCGGTCGCCCCAGGTGCACAGGGTGTCGGCGGCGAAGACGTCACCGGGGACGTAGACGGTGTGCACGGGCTGGCGGGTGCCGGGGTCGCCCGGGTAGCGGCGTTCCAGCTCCGCGTCGACGGGGGCGAGGGAGGCGCTGATCTCCTCGCTGACGGCGCCCGCGAGACTCGTCGCCACGTTCTCCTGTCGGCCCTGCCCCATTCCACACCCTCCATTTTCCGAATTACGGAAGCATAAATCCGCATGACGAAGCTAACTGTCGATCTTCACCCGGGTCAACACTCTCCGTGCGTGGGATTCCCCATGCTCTTCGCCTGCTCACCGCCGATTCGGCCTCTTCATCCGTATCAATAGGCAAGCTTCATGGTGACTCGCAAGGGAAGGAGATCGCGTGCCGAAAGAGGTCGGAGTGACGCGCCGCCAGGGACTCAGGTCCGCGGCGGCCGCCGCCATCGCCGTGCCACTGCTGACGACGGCGGGCTCGTCACAGCCGGCGTCCGCCGGTGAGTACGCGGGCGCGCTGAACGTCATGACGTTCAACGTGCGCTTCGCGACCATCGTCGACAGCACACCGCGCTGGGCCGTTCGCCGGCCGGTGATGCGAGAGCTGCTGCGCCGCGAACGACCGCACGTCATCGGCACCCAGGAGGGGCTCTACCAGCAGTTGCGCATGATCGAGAGGGATCTCGACGGGCACTACGACTGGATCGGCACCGGCCGAGGGGGCGGCAGCAAGGACGAGTTCATGGCGATCTTCTACGACACCCGCAGACTCGACCCGATCGAGTTCGACCACTTCTGGCTGTCCGACACCCCGTACACGATCGCCTCCAACACCTGGGGCGCGGACTGGCTGCGCATGGTGACCTGGGTGAAGTTCGCCGATCTCGCCGACGACGGCCGGGAGTTCTACGTCCTGAACACCCATCTGGACAGTGTCAGCCAGTACGCCCGGGAGCGCTCGGCGGGGCTGATCGGCGAGACGATCGCCGGGTGGGACCGCTCGGCGCCGGTCGTCGTCACCGGCGACTTCAACGCGGCCGCCCACGACAACCGCGTGTACGACCTGATGCTGGACAACGGTCTCGTGGACGCCTGGGACGCGGCCGCCTCGCGCACCGAGGCGTACGGGACTTACCACGGCTACCGGGCGCCCAAGCCCGAGGGCAGACGCATCGACTGGATCCTCACCTCGCCCGGGGTCACCACGCACTGGGCGGCGATGAACACCTTCTCGATGGACGGGATGTACCCGAGCGACCATCTGCCGGTGCAGGCCTCGGTGACCCTGGGATGAGCCGAGGCCCCCACGACCGCCAGAACTCAAGCGCGGACGGTCGTGGGGGCCTCGGCGGGCTCGGGGAGTTTCAGCCCTTGCGGGCCTTGATCTCCTCGGTGAGCTGGGGGACGACGTCGAAGAGGTCGCCGACGACGCCGTAGTCGACGAGGTCGAAGATCGGGGCCTCGGCGTCCTTGTT
>NZ_JARGEE010000370.1:0-9036 GCF_033794485.1 Streptomyces sp. MB09-02B | reverse complement strand
GGCCGTCGAGATAGGCGGGGAGGAGGTTGGGGTGGCCGGGGTACAGCTCCCAGAGGACGGCGAGGAGGGCCTTGTTGCTGAGGAGCATCTTCCAGGCGGGTTCGATCCACATCGTGGTCCCGGTGCCGCCGCCGTTGTCGAGGGTGGCGAGGACGTGGGAGGCGAAGCGGTCGGTGGTGAGCCACTCCCAGGGGTAGAGCTTGAAGATGCTGCGGATGAAGCGGAGCTTCTTGTCGACGAAGCGTTCGGAGAGGCGGTCCCAGCCGATGTCCTCCATGGAGATCCAGTCGGTGGCGAGTCCGGCCTGTTCGGCGGTCTCCTTCAGATAGGCGACCGTCATCAGGTCCTCGCCGAGTTCGTCGCCGGCGGAGTGCGCGAAGTAGAGGGGGCTGCCGGGGGGCAGAAGGGGGGACTGCTTCTTCCAGGCGTCGACGAGGCGTTCGTGGAGGGAGTTCCACTGGTCGGCGCCCGGGAAGCGTTCCTCCATCCAGAACCACTGGGGGCTGGCCGCCTCGACGAGGGAGGTGGGGGTGTCGGCGTTGTACTCCAGCATCTTGGCGGGGCCGGTCCCGTCGTAGCGGAGGTCGAACCGGCCGTAGACGGACGGCAGTTCGGCCCGTCGGCGCCACGCCTCGGCGACGAGGCCGACGAGGCGCGGGTCGGTGATGCCGAGGTCGGCGAAGCGGTCCTCGGCCACGATGTGTTCGGCCGCCGCCAGGCACATGCCGTGCAGTTCCTCGACGACCTCCTCCAGCGCCTCTACCTCGGGCAGCGAGAAGACGTAGTACGCGCTCTCGTCCCAGTACGGGCGCAGAGAACCGTCGGGGTGGCGGGTCAGCGGGTAGATGAGCCCCTGTTCCTCGACGGTCTCCTGCCAGCCCGGCCGGGGTTCGATGGTGCGGCGTTCCATGGTGCTGCCTCGTCCGCCGGGTCAGCCGCCGCTGGAGCCGGAGCCGTCGCCGTCGCCCGAGCAGCCGAAGCCGTCCCGGTCCACGGCCTCGCTGCGGCTGAAGGTGCCGTAGTCGGCGCGGCCCCCGCTGACCTCGGCGTCGTAGTACCAGGCGGCGTCTGCCGAGTCGGCCTGGCTGCGGTTGCCGCTGCTGTTGCTCTTGCGGTTCTTGCCGTAGGACGACGAGGAGCTGGAGCCCGAGTTGCAGTTCTTGTCAGCGATGATCTTGTAGCCGTTGGCGTAGTCGTAGCTGTCGCGGTCCACGCAGCGGCGATCCGGATCCGAACCGCAGGAGGTCAGGGCTGCCGCGACGACGCCCATCCCACCGAGTACGACCGTGCTGGACCGCAGCCGCCTGCGCTGTTCTCCCATGTGTGCTCCCCCGTAGGGCTCGTGGGCCCTGTCGTACCGGGGCCGGTTCGCGATGCGGTACACGAAATCCGGCCACCGTCTTATGTGCTCTTTACCGGCGCTCAGACTAGTGATCGACTCCTGGATGAGGCCAACCGGGTGCGAAGGGGGCGGCTACCGGCGGCGGATGGCTTGCAGCGAGCGGGCAGCCTGGGCGTGCAGGGCGTCGGCGAGTTCCGGTGGGGCGGACTCGCCGAGGGTGAAGTCTGCGTCGACCGACGTGATCATCCAGGCGAGGTCGCGCGGGGTTCCGGCGCCCAGGTGCAGCAGACAGCGGTCGTCGTCGACCGGTTCGAGCACACCCATGCCGGGCCAGATCCGGTCCCCGACCGCTGCGGCCGACTCGTGCAGGGTGACGGTGGCCCGGAAGGGCCAGGCCCGGGAGGAGAGTCGGTGCGCGAGATAGGTCGCCGCGTCGCCGTCGGGGAGTGCGCGCGGGGCGAAGCGTGGTCCGGTCGGGGTGCGCGGGACGAGGCGATCGACCCGGAAGGTGCGCCAGTCCGCGCGGTCCACGTCCCAGGCGACGAGATACCAGTGCCGGTCGAAGCTGACGAGCCTGTGCGGTTCGACGGTGCGGACGTGGGGCTCCGGGGTGTGGGGAGCTGGGGAGGAGGTGCGCGGGCCGGCGTAGTCGAAGCGGAGGCGTTCGTGGCGGCGGCAGGCTTCGGCGATGGCCATGAGGGTGTCCGGCGAGACCTTGGGGGCCGGGGCCGCTCCCGCCCGGACGGTGGCGTGGTGCAGGGTGGCCACCCGGTGCCGCAGCCGGGACGGCAGCACCTGCTCCAGCTTGGTGAGGGCGCGCAGCGAGGCCTCCTCGATGCCGGTGACCGTGCTCTCGGCGGCGGTGCGCAGTCCGACCACGACCGCGACGGCCTCCTCGTCGTCGAGCAGCAGGGGCGGCAGACTCGCGCCGGCGCCGAGCCGGTAACCGGCGGCGCCCCGGGCGGCGTGCACGGGGTAACCGAGCTCACGCAGTCGCTCGATGTCCCGGCGCAGGGTGCGTCGGCTGACGCCGAGTTGCTCGGCGAGTTCGGCGCCGGAGCGGTCGCGGTCGCGGTGGCTCTGCAGCAGGGCGAGCAGTTTCAGCAGTCGTCCGGAGGTCTCCAGCATGGTCATGAGGGTGCCGCAGAGTTAGGACCGGGGGTGACCCAACCGGTTCGTAGCGTCGGAGCCATGACGAACCCGACAGCCGACGCCCGCCCCATGTCCGGCCCCGAGAACGACCCGGAGAACGACCCCGAGTGCGACCCGGAGCACAGCCCCGGCCCCGACCCCACGTCCACGCGTACGCCCGCATCCGCACCCACGCCGTTCCGGATCGCGGTCCCGCAGGACCGTCTCGACGACCTGTGCCGACGCCTGGCAGACACCCGCTGGCCCGACGAACTGCCCGGTGTGGGGTGGAGTCGGGGCGTGCCGAGGGGTTACCTGCAGGAACTCGCGGAGTACTGGCGCACCGGCTTCGACTGGCGGGCGCAGGAGGCGGCGGTCAACGCGTACGACCAGTACACGGCGGAGATCGACGGGCAGAACGTGCACTTCCTGCATGTGCGGTCGTCGGAGGCGGGGGCCACGCCGTTGCTGCTGCTGCACGGCTGGCCGGGCTCGGTGGTGGATTTCCTGGACGTCATCGGGCCGTTGTCCGATCCCCGGGCGCATGGCGGGGATCCGGGCGACGCGTTTCACCTGGTCATTCCGTCGCTGCCGGGCTTCGGACTCTCCACGCCGCTGGCCGGGCCCGGGATGAACGCGGCGCGGATGGCCACGGTGTTCACGGGGTTGATGTCCCGTCTGGGGTACGAGCGGTACGGGGTCCAGGGATACGACACCGGGTCGTGGATCGCGCCCGAGATGGGGAAGCAGGCGCCGGAGCGGGTGGTCGGCGTCCACGTCAACGGCATGATCGCCTTCCCTGTCGGGGCGGAGGGCGAGATGGACGGCCTCAGCGAGGTCGAGCAGCGGCGCTGGCAGACCATGCAGAACTTCAACGACGGCTACCTCCAGTGCAATTCCAAACGGCCGCAGACGGTGGCGTACGGGCTCACCGACTCCCCCGTGGGGCAACTGGCCTGGATCGTGGAGAAGTTCAAGGAACTCACGGACCCCGAGGAGGGGCTGCCGGAGGACAGCGTCGACCGGGACCGCATGCTGACGAACGTCTCGCTGTACTGGTTCACCGGCACGGCCGCCTCGGCCGCGCAGATCTACTACGAGGAGATCACCGCGAGTTCCTGGGGCGGTGCCGAGGGCTCCTGGGACGGCGGGGAGGGTTCCTGGGGTGGCGGGGAGGGTTCCTGGGGCGAGACCGAGGCCGGGGAAGAGGCGGGGGGCTGGGGCGAGACCGGTGGTGGAGGCGCGAAGGTACCCACCGCCGTGCTGGTCTCGGCGCGGGATGTGACGGTCCGGCGCTGGGCCGAGCGGGACCACGCCGTCGTGCGGTGGACCGAACTCGGACGCGGGGGCCATTTTCTCGCCATGGAGGCCCCGGAAACGCTCGTCCAGGACCTGCGGGAGTTCTTCCGGGAGCTGCGGTGAAGGACCGAAGCGCACCGCCGGCGTCGACATCCCGCATTCCCTTGACTAAAGTCAAAGAAATATGGAGGCCCCACACGAGGAGCAGTCCGCACCGGTGACCGCGCGGGACGTACGGAGCCTGCGCCGGTTCAACCGGTATTTCACGCGTCGTATCGGGGCCCTGGACGATCACTACCTCGGGCAGGACCGGCCGCTCGGCGAGGCCCGGCTGCTCTTCGAGATCGGCGAGTCGGGCCGGGGCCGCGAGGGCGCCGCGCTGCGCGAGCTGCGGACCCGGCTCGGGCTGGACGCCGGGTATCTGAGCCGGATGGTCAAGGCACTGGAAGGCCAGGGGCTGGTCCGGCTCGGGGTGCACGGCGAGGACAGCCGGGTGCGGGTCGCCGCGCTGACACAGGCGGGGCGTTCCGAGGTCGCCGAGCAGAACCGGCGGGCCGATGCCCTGGCCGAGGGGCTGCTGCGCGGGCTGACTCCGGCGCAGCGGGGCGAGTTGACCGATGCGCTGGGTGCCGCGCGGCGGTTGCTGCGGCTCGCCGCGATCCGGGTCGAGGCCGTGGACGGCGGTTCGGCCGCCGCCCGGGCCTGTCTCGACGCCTACGCCGCCGACATCGACCAGCGGTTCCCCGAGGGCTACGACCCGGCCACCCTCGTGCCGCCCCACGAGGTCTCGGGGGACTCAGGGGCCTTCCTCGTCGCCTACGAGGAAGAACTGGCCGTGGGGTGCGGGGCGCTGCGCACGCTCGACGCCGGGGCGCGGGTCGGGGAGATCAAGCATGTCTGGGTGCATCCCGGGGCACGACGCCTCGGGCTCGCCCGACGGCTGCTGGGCGAGTTGGAGCGGGAGGCCGCCGCGCGCGGTCTCGACGTCGTACGGCTCGATACGCATGCCGCGTTGACCGAGGCACAGGCGATGTACCGGGCGTGCGGCTACACGGAGATTCCTCGGTACAACGACGACGTGTACGGGGCGCACTTCTTCGAGAAGAGGCTCTCTTCCATCCGCCCCCGGTGACATCCGGGCTCGTCCACCCAGCGTCCTTGGTCGGGTCCCAGCGCGTCGTCCTGTCCCCCTTGCCGACGTCGGCGTTCTCATGACGTGCGCAGGCAGACGAGGGCGGCGGACACGCCGAACAGGCCCCGTCCTGGTCGAAACCGGGACAGGGCCTGCGTGGGCAAGCCAGGGGGTGTCGCCCCCGGGGAGAACTGCTCAGATGAGGCCGAGCGCGCGGACCGCCTCGCGCTCCTCCGCCAGCTCCTGGACCGAGGCGTCGATCCGGGCGCGGGAGAACTCGTTGATCTCCAGGCCCTGGACGATCTCGTACTTGCCGTCCTTCACGGTGACCGGGAAGGAGGAGATGAGGCCCTCGGCCACACCGTAGGAACCGTCGGACGGGATGCCCATGGAGGCCCAGTCGCCCTCGGCGGTGCCGTTGACCCAGGTGTGGACGTGGTCGATGGCGGCGTTGGCGGCGGAGGCGGCCGACGAGGCGCCACGGGCCTCGATGATCGCGGCACCGCGCTTGGCGACGGTCGGGATGAAGTCCTCGGCGAGCCACTTCTCGTCGCTCACGACCTCGGCGGCGTTCTTGCCGGCGACCGTGGCGTGGAAGATGTCCGGGTACTGGGTCGCGGAGTGGTTGCCCCAGATCGTGAGCTTCTTGATCTCGGAGACCGGGACGCCCGTCTTCTTCGACAGCTGGGTCAGGGCGCGGTTGTGGTCCAGGCGGGTCATCGCGGTGAAGCGCTCGGCCGGGACGTCCGGCGCGGCGGCCTGGGCGATGAGGGCGTTGGTGTTGGCCGGGTTGCCGACGACGAGGACCTTGATGTCGTCCGCCGCGTGGTCGTTGATGGCCTTGCCCTGCGGCTTGAAGATGCCGCCGTTGGCCTCCAGGAGGTCACCGCGCTCCATGCCCTTGGTGCGGGGGCGGGCGCCGACGAGCAGACCGACGTTGGCGCCGTCGAAGGCCACGTTCGGGTCGTCCGTGATGTCGATACCCGCGAGGAGCGGGAAGGCGCAGTCGTCGAGCTCCATGGCGGTGCCCTCGGCGGCCTTGAGCGCCGGCGTGATCTCCAGGAGGCGGAGCTTGACCGGCACGTCCGCGCCGAGCAGCTGGCCGGAGGCGATGCGGAAGAGCAGGGCGTAACCGATCTGGCCGGCCGCGCCGGTGACGGTGACGTTCACGGGAGTGCGGGTCATGGCGTTCTCCGTATGACAGCTGGCGGTGGGGCGTCCCTGCCCCTGAGGGACGTACAAATGATCGATCTCTCGGCATCAAGAGATCGGTGGTCAGGCTATCGCGCATCCGGGATCCCGGACGGCCGGGGTTCGTGTGGCCCAGCCCACAAGTCGCGCGCGCAAGGAAGGAGCACACGAAAGAGGCGGCCGCCGGTCCGGGGGGGGAGGACCGAGGCGGCCGCCTGTGGGGGTGCCGGGCCGGGAGGACGGACGGTGCGTGTCCTCCCGGGCGGGCCGGACTCCCGTGGGGGTACTCTCCGCCTGCCCCGGAGTTCGGCGGGCATTCCACTTACGCCGTGATTACTTTTCCGGTAGGGGTGATGACGGAACGTGAACCGGCTGGTCGGCCGGTGATCGGCCGATCGCTACCCCGTGCAGCCCTTCTGTCCCGACGCCAGCGTCGCGCAGGCCGTGGCCTCGCCCGCGTCCTTGACGGCGACCATCTGGGTGTAGGCGATGTTGTCGCCGGCGGCTTCGATGGCGGCCGTCTCTTTGGTCTTTCCGACCGTGACCTGGACCTCGTCGCCCTGGGCGGCGCCGGTGATGCGAGCCCAGGCGGCCTGACAGGCCTTGCTGTAGCGGACCTCGACCCGGGCGGTGCCGATCGTGGCCTCGTCGGTGGTCCGGACGAGGTTGCCGATGCACCCCATGGTCTCGGGGTCCTTGCCGTCGCAGTCCTTGCCGCTGCACTTCACGCCGGCCGGGAGGTCGGGGTTCGTGCCGATCGAGGTCGACGGCGAGGTCGGCGGCTTGTCCTCCGCCTGGCCCTTGCCGTCACCGTTGGTGAGGAGGAACGCCGCCGCGATCACGACGAGCGCGCCGACGGCTCCGGCGAGGAACATCGTCACGCGCCGCTTCGGCTGGGAGTCACCGCCGCCGGAGCGGCCACCCCCGCCCGGCGGCGGCCCGAAGACACCGGAGGGGGCCGCGGCGTCCCCGGCGGCCCGGGCGCCACCGGGGACCGAGGTCCCGGCCGGGGCCCTGGACGAGGCAGGCGACGACGACCGCCCTCCCACCAGGCCCGACGGCGAGGCCGAAGACGAGGACGAAGACGAGGGCGACGACGAAGACGAAGGCACCGAGGGCGAGGCGGTCGGCGGGGAGGACGGGGACGACGACGGTGTGGCCCCCCAGCTGATGCGCGACCCGCCTCCGGCGACCCCGCCGGCCCCGCCGTACGGCGGCGCGGAGGAGGACACGGAAGGGGCGGACGGCGACGAGGTGGACGGCGCACTCGAACCCCCGTACGGCGAGCGCGGGATGCGATCGCTCGGGGAGCGCGGCTGCGGCGGGACGGTCGGCGAGACGCCCGCCGGGCCCGCCACGCCCGGCGTCGCGGTGGCACTGCGGCCCGCTCTACTGTTCCTGCCGCCACCCTTGACGGTGGACTGTCCACCCGTCTCACCCAGGGCGGCGCGGGCCTGGGAGATACGGATCGCTTCCATGGTCATGTCGTGGCGCATCTCCGAACGGCTCCAGGCCCGCTCGGCCAGCTCCCACATCGTGGTCAGGTGGACGGGATCGGTACCGGTCACCTCGGCCAACGCGACGATCGCGCCTTTCGGCGCGAGCAGTCTGCCGTTGAGATACCGCTCCCAGGACGTCTTGCTGTAGCCCGTGCGGTCGGCCACCGCGGCGATGCTCAGGCCACCGCGGTCGACGAGCCGGCGGAGCTGGCCCGCGAACTCCCTGACCTGTGGATCGAGTTCATCCGGCAAGGCCCTCCAACGAGGCATTACTTCCCCCCTCTTCCCCCCGTACGTCTCTCCGTACGACCCGGGACCCTCTCCGAAGCCCCGTTCTGGCCTACCCACTGGGATGCGCCCCGCAGGGATACCAGTTCCGTGGAAAGGGGCGTGCGGGAGCATTTCGGACGTGCTCACGCGCTGTCGCACGCCCCTCGACGGTCTGTGGTCCAGTGTCCCACCGGTATCCCGAAATTCCGGGCGGAATCGCAGGCCCAGGCACGGGACGTCCCGGGCCATCCCAAATGCCCACGTTAGCCCTGGTGTCGAGCGGGTCGGCCGCACATCCTCGAACTTGCCAATACATCGACACAGCGACCACACAGGCACGGTCACCCCAGTCGAACTGGGGCTCGTGCGTCTCGTACACACCGACGAGGAACGTGTGCGTCAGCGAAGGTCGACAGGTCAATCGGGGACCAGGGGGATCACATGCAACTCAAGTCCAGGCTGCTGCTCGCGGCCGTCGCCGTGGCGGCCTCGGCCGGGCTCGCGCTCGGCACCGCCGCTCCGCTCGCCACGGCTTCGGAGCCGCACGTCGTCGACGGCTCCGGTGCCGCGTACAACGACTGGGGCGACGAGGGCACGCTGTCCGTCAACTCGCACTCCAAGAGCAACGCGACGCGGCTGTGGCAGAGCGTCCTGTACGCGGACGGCGCCAGGTGGAAGGACTCCAGCGGGGATCTGCACACCTTCACCCTGGGGGACATCGACGGGATCTTCGGCTGGAAGACCCGCTCGGCGACCAAGTACTGGCAGGCGCAGGAGGACCTGGAGGACGTCGACGGGATCGTCGGCAAGGAGACCTTCGGCCAGGCCGACGGCTTCCTCGACGGGCCGTACGACGACGGCGAGGTGACGTACGCGGGCCTGTCGCACGAGGTGGACTTCAAGCGCCTCGACGGGGACTACTACGTCAGGATCGGTTCGAAGTGGAGGGTCGCCGCGTACGACTGGCGCGGCTGAGGGTCCGGCCGGCGCCTACGGGTACGCCCGGCGTCGACGGTCGTCGACAGGGCGTCGATGGGGGTCGTCACGACAGGGTGACGGCCCCTATCAGCGCGGCGGCGACGAGAGCCAGGGCGAGCAGGACGGCGAGGGCGGCGTAGAGGGCGACGCGGCCGGACCCTCAGCCGCGCCAGTCGTACGCGGCGACCCTCCAC
>NZ_JARGEE010000036.1:0-35502 GCF_033794485.1 Streptomyces sp. MB09-02B | reverse complement strand
ACCCACCTATCGTCAGGCCCCCTCGCAGGTCCCTCACCGCCCCTTGTCACGAACAGCGCCACCCTGGCGTCGATGCCTCCGGCGATGTCCTGCCGGCGTGCTGGTAGATCATCGGGGCCTTCTCCGAGGACTGGCCGACGCGGGCCATCGTGTCCTTCTGTATCGCGCTCGACTGCGCCGGCAGGGTGCGACCCGCTGGCGCAAGCCGTAGGCGGAAGTCCTTCGGCAGCCCGGCCATGACATGCCGCCAACCTCGATGGGCGTTGGGGCTGAGCGGCAGCGCGCACGGTACTCTCACCGACCTCACTCAAGGAGAAACGCACCCCACGTGGAGTACGTGGCGACCGCAATCCCTCACTCCCGGCCAAAAGTCCCAGAGGCGCCACCACACCCCCTCTCGCCTCGCGTTCTTGCAGGTCAGGAGGGGTGTGGCAGCGCTTTTCCTGAAGGGCGTCAGATGTCCCGGAAGAGACCAGCCAGGGCCGTGACCTGCCGCGACGGGCGGTCGCGAGTCGCTGACCTGCGTGAATGACCTTTCGACTGTTTCACGCTCGTACCTGTTGATGCAGCCGGAAGTCCCAGAAAAGTCCCAGGGAACTCCCACAGCCCCTCGCCGCTCTTTCGGCTCTATGTAGGACATGGTCGTGATCGTGTTGGTCTTCGGCGTGCTGATCGCCCCTACCGCGTTCGGCCAGACCGTCTTCGACATTGTCGGCCAAGTCGTGCAGGGCGTTACCCAGTCGGGCAGCCCCTGACCTCTGTGCACTGCGCCTCATAGGTCCGTGGCGGTGGCCCGGTGGCCCTGATCAGGCGGGCCTAGCTGGCGGCGGCCATCTCCGGATTGTGGTGGTGCTGCACCAGGGCAGGTGGGACGAGGTGGCGGCGGCGTTGCTCGTCCATCCCCAGACCGTCCGATACCGGATGTCGCAGCTGCGGGAGCTGTTTCCGGATCTCGCATCGTCACACCGGGTCCTTGAACTGACGCTGGCGGTCGGTCTTCGGGTCAGCTGACGAGTACTTCCGCGTTCTCGGTGCCATCAGCTGGCTCATGCGGCCGGGGAAGAGCGGTATTAGCCAGCTGAACCAGGGGTTGATGTGAAGACAGACAACGCCTCGGGGAGGCCGTCGTGGGCACTGTCTCTGACAAGCGCGGTGGCGGATACGGCTCGACTGGATCCGGTGGAGGATGCGCACCGGCCCGCTCGTCGAGGCGCTCATCGAGCATTTGGTCGGTGATCTGGGCCGCCATGCTCTGGAAAACGGCTTTCATGTCGTCGTGGAAAGCGCTGTCCTGGCACGAGCTGGCCCACGGGCGCGCGGCGGGCTGCAGCGGGGCGGCCAGGCCGGTCACCAGGGGCGGGGGGCCGGGCCGCTCGCGCCGGGGACGTTCTGCGACGGCCCCGTGCCTCCCTTCCGACAGGTCAGCTGGACGACCGACCGGGCCGCCCTGGCACACCGCGCGAGGGATGATGGGGATGGAATAACGGACATGAGGTCAGGAGCTTCCATGGCGAAGCGGGTTCACCGACCCCGTGAGGACGCGGAGTTCAATTTCATCCTCGGGATGAGCGGAGTTCCGGTCCTCGCATACTTCACCGGGACATGGCCCAAGGCAATCGAGCCCTGCCGGGTGATGGACCTCGTCGTGGGTGGCATCGCCGACGACTACACGGGCCGCCTGACGGCCGTCCGCGCCGACATCACGCGTTGTCCGGCCGCAACCGAGCGATACGGGATCACCGGAGCCCCGTCCTACGTCCTGCTGAAGGAGGGAGAGGCGGTGGCGCACGGCACGGGGCCTATGACCATCGCCGAGGTACGGAAGTTCCTTGACGGCCACCTCTGAGCGGCCGCTGCGGCACGTGGCCGTGACGCCCGTCACGTCTCGTCTATGGGAGCTGCGCCGCCTGAGACCCCTTGGGGCTGAGACACCCCCACAGGTCACATAACTCCGTCCAGCGCGGTGGCGTCCGGCAGCTGCACGGCCCCGGCCACGACCTCCGGAAACGCCGGCCCCATCTCGATGCCGCGCCTGGAGCGCAGCACCGCCCGGCCCGCATCGACGGAGACCAGCGCCCGGAACCCATCCCACTTCGGTTATGCGCTGTTGAGCTGTCCGCGGCTATCGTCCAGCGTCATGTCGATCACAGGGTGGCGGGTGCACTTCACCCGGCGAGACCTCGCGTGGCCGAGGGAAGTGAGCCCATTCATACGGGAGTTCAATGCGCTGTTCGGCGATCTGGATCAGCGGCTGGATGACCTGGGCGTGCCCGAAGGTCAGCCGTTCCTGATCAGTCCGGCGGGCGATTAAGACGTCGCCTTGAACCGCTACTTCTCGGTGTGGCTGGCATCTTCACCGTGGAACACTCAGGCCGCGCATGCCAGGGACCTGCGTACATACTTCGACTTCCTGTGGTTCGGGCGAGGTCGGTGCGACTGGCGCGACGCGACCACGGACGATCGGGCGGCGTACGAGTGGTGGCGTCGTCGCGACGACTTCGGGCCCCGCGTGGAAGACACCAACTGGGACCGGGAAGTCTCCACGGTCAACCAGTTCTACCTGTGGGCGATCGAGCAGGACCTGGTACGAGCCAATCCCGTTCGCCAGCGCGCTGCTGTGGCGTGGTCGCCTTGGCGCCGCGGGGCTGACGGGAGCACAGGGCGGCAGGTGCCGGCCGAGGCTCGCACACGGGGCCACGGCGCGAGGTGAAGTGGTTGCCGCCGAGGTCGTACCGGCTGTGGCGCAACGTGGGGCTGAGCGGCTTCGACGCGAACGAGATGCCGAGGCGGGCATTCCGGGGCAGGTGGGCGGCGCGGAACGCAGCGGCGGGCACCTGCCGTCCGCGCGGCTGACCAACACGGCGCAGACGTCCTTCGCCCATTACCTCGACACCGTCAAGGCCGCCATCGACACCGTCCTCGAAGAAGCAGCCACCAGAGGACATCGCCCGACCCTCACCGCCATCGAGCGGCACCTCGGCATCCCCCACGCCACCTTCCACCGCCACTACGCCGACCTGATCGACACCCACTTCCGGCCCCACATCCCTGCGACCGCCCCACCCATGGTCCAAGCTGAGTCCTCCGGGGCCGACGAGCGGCGGGAGGCGAATCTGGCCCGGTTGCGAAAGGAGAACACCGAGTTGCGCCGCACCCTCACCCTCTACGAGGAAGCCATCCGTAAACTCGCCCTCGAAAACGAGGCCCTGCGCACCGGCGCCACCGTCATCCCCCTCCAAGCCCGATTCCGGCGCACCTCGCAGCCCCCTCCTGAACCGGGACCCATGGGAGGGCAAGGCTCAGCGTGCACGCCAGGGCGTGGTCCGCTCCCGCCGGGTGATCGTCGCCGCCCGGGGCCGCACTGCCATCCCCTCGGACGGTGGTGCACCGGCAAGAGCGACGGCAACGCTGACCGATCGGGGACCTGACGGGATGACGAATGTGTCCATCGCGGCCTGCCTGGACGAGGACTTCGCTCGCGGCCGGAATCACCGCGGCCGCGGCGCCTGCCGCGGCTGGGCTGGAACCTGGGCCTCGTCTCCGGAACCGCGATGATCACCGATGCCGTGCCGCTGGCCACCCGCGCCAAGAACCGGGTCATGGCCGACGCCTCCATCGCCATCGCCGGCGCCACCGGGGGCTTCAGCTCCAGCCTCGTCGTCTCCGCCTCCGGCTACCCCGTCCTCGCCCTCACCGGCGGCATCCTCGCTCCCGCCGTTCTCCCGCGATCGCCACCAATGCGAGCAGCCTGTGACCTGGCCTGCCCCGTTGGGGAAGCCGGCCGCCCTCACCGTCGACGGCACCGGGCACCGTCGTCCACGTCTTCGCCAGAACCTCATCCGCCCGATGCTGAACTCGACAGAGACCGCCAACCCGTCCTCGGCGGCCTCCAGCCAATGGAGGCGGTGCGGTGGATCAGCTGCGGCGCCACGCCGGTGCGGTCACTTCCAGTCGCTGTTCGATGGCGCCGTCGCTGTTGGCTCCGTTTCTTGGGCGGTCGCTTGCTTGTGCTCGATGAGGGCCGTGGTACCGGCTACCACCGCAGAAAGAGCCACGGCGGCGGACAGCATGGTCGAGGTACGGCTGACGTCGCGCCGCAGGCCCGCAGCCAGGAAAGCGGCGGCATCGACCGAGTCCATGACGATGTTCACCGCAAGAAACTGCTGCTGCTGGGGCCGGGTGAAACTGTCCATCCGTTGCAGTCCAAGCCCGAGAGCAGCGTTGCGGATCGCGAACATCCGCGCATAAGGGATCGCGGGGGTACCGCTAACCGTGAGCTGGAAAAACCGCGCGGCCAGCCGCGGGGTGAACAAGTGGGTGGCCGCGACGATGAAGCGCCCGGTCGTCAGCGCTCTGCGGGAAGGAACCAGGTGGAGGGGGAATTTGGACATGGAGAACCCTTTCAATCCGGAACGGGCCGGTCGTTGTGTTTCATGGGGTTCAGAGCTCGGCGACGGAGCGTCGCAGGAAGCCCGGCGCGATGCGCAGCATGGCGGGCATGACTTTCGTCTGACCGGGGAATGCCATGTTCCGCCTCCGCCGAAGAGCCTTCATCGTGACCGCCGTCACCTGCTTGGGAGTCAGTTTCTTCCCGGTGGCTTCGGCGTTCATGGGTGTGTCCGTGGACGGTGGGAGGACCTCCAGGACATGGGTGCCCTGCGGGGCGAGTTGGCGGCGCAGGCCGTCCGCGAAGCCGTGCAGGCCGGCCTTCACCGCGCCGTGGGTAGGCGCGCGAGTGGGCGAGACCAGAGCGAACCCCGAGGTGATGAAGACGATCGCGTCGGGCTCTGGCCATCGCTCGAGCACTTCACCCGTCAAGTGGATGGGGGCGGTGAGGTTCAATGCCACCTCGTCATCGAGGGTCGCATTGGGGTTCTTGCCGGCGGCATAGTCTCGTTCCTCGAACGTGCCGGCGTTGTTGACCAGCACGTCCAGACGTCCGAAGCGATCAGCGATTGCTTGCAGCAGCGCGGCCCGATCGGCTGCGTCCGTCACATCGGCCCGCACGGCCAGCGCCTGCGGGTGGGCCTGCGCGAATCGGTCAAGCGCAGTCTGCGAACGTCCGCAAACGACGACAGACGCCCCGATCTCCACGAAGGATTGCGCGAGGCTCAAGCCGATGCCTGAGGTTCCGCCAGTGATGAGTGCCGTCTGTGACACGATGTCACCTCTCTGTATAGCGTACCGATTGGTACGAAACACGTTAGCACATCCGTACCGATCGGTACCGAAGGAGTAGGATGAAGAAATGACCTCGACGACACCGGTCCCTCCTGGCAGGCCACGCGCGTTCGACATCGACGAGGCACTCGATCGTGCAGTCCTGGTGTTCTGGTCAAAGGGTTTCGAGGGTGCCAGCCTTGACGATCTCACCGAGGCGATGGGTATCAGCCGCCCCAGCCTGTACAGGGCCTTCGGCAGCAAAGAAGACCTCTTCCACAAGGCGCTGGAGCGCTACACCGAGGGCTTGACCGCCTACTTCGCCCGAGCCATGGCAGAGCCCACAAGTGCAGCAGTGGCTACTGCCGTGCTCCACGGGGCGGTCGAGGCGGCAACCATGC
Source organism: Streptomyces sp. MB09-02B (assembly GCF_033794485.1). Lineage (NCBI taxonomy): Bacteria > Bacillati > Actinomycetota > Actinomycetes > Kitasatosporales > Streptomycetaceae > Streptomyces > Streptomyces sp. MB09-02B. Next base: position 29,941 of record NZ_JARGEE010000036.1, on the reverse strand, counting down.
CGGGATTGCCCACGGGCTGTCTTGGTGTGCAGGGTGCGTTGGCTACCGGGGATGAGAGCCGCCCAGTCCGAGACGCACTCGTCGCATGGCGCGAGGATGGGATAGCCCACTTGACGCGCCGGTTTCAACAGGCGGCGGACGCCGGTGACCTTCCACCTTCCGCAGATCCTCATCTTCTTGCGCTCTACCTGAGAACAGTCGCCAATGGCATTGCCGTCCAGGCCGCGAGTGGTAGTTCCCGCCCTGAGTTGCTGCAAGTCGCGAACCTCGCGTTGGCCAGCTGGCCAACGCCGTAGTCAGCTGTTTGGTCCGGGACCTGATGTCGACGCGGCAGACGGGGAGAAGTCAACCCGCCGGAACCTGTACGAGGAGGCCATCCGCCAGCTGGCCCTCGAAAACGACGCCCTGCGCAGCGGCGGCACCGTTCTTCCACTGCCCACCCGCAGCACGCCCGCGCCGTCCTGAATCCGACACCGCCCCCGGAGGCGTCTGGCGTGCGAAGGGGCGCTGGGCGCGGCGCGCAGCCAACTACCGATGATCAACTGTTCATCAAGCCGTGCGTGCCGGCGGCATCCCGGCTCCCGCCCTTGTCGCGTCGGCGCCCCAGCCGGCCGGCAGTCGTAGTGCCTCCGCCGACGGGGAACCGGGTTCGGCGTAGTACGTCGCCGGCGTCTGTTCGGTGTCGTTGGCCCTGTGGAATGACTCGAGGCGGAGATCGAGTTCGCCTACGAGCGGGTGGTGCAGGCGCTGGATGCCGTGGCACACCATCGGCCGGGTGCAGTGCGTGCGTTGCTCAGTACCGGTCGCCTCAAGGCGCCAGGAGAAGCACCTGCCGGTGACGGTCATCGGGAACTCGTCGACGACCAGAACGTGGCGCGGGATCTTGCAGTACGCGAGTTTCCCGGTGGCGTAGGCGCGGAGAGTCCCGGCCGTCGCCTCACCGGCGCCGTCGCGGAGCTTGCCCCAGGCGCAGAGTTCTTCGCGCACCCTTGTGCACAGGCGGTCAGTGACCAGTCCGTGTAAGCGGGGACGTCGGGGCCGGTGGCGAATCGCCTTGCCGGGGCGCGGGTTACTGCCGCTCGGCGCACGCGCGTCGAGTGGCCGGCCTCGCCCGGCTCGGCCGTGGCCTGTTCGACGCGGCGCCCTGGGTGTCGTTCGACGGGATCGAAGCCGGCCGCAAGCCGGACACCTGGCTGCGGTGGGTCCGGTTCGTCGCGGCCACGGAGGGGCGCCCCGGAGGGTCAGGCGCACTCGGCATTCACGTAGGGCTCCACGCGGCCGACGCTCTCCTTGAGGACGAGGTCGAGCAGTCCGGGGAACCGCTGGTCCAGATCTTCCTTGCGCAGAGTGTTGAAACGGCGGGTGCCGACATCGTGCTGCCGGATGAGACCGGCCTCGCGCAGGACGCGGAAGTGGCGGGTGAGTACGGACGCGGTGACGTCCTGCGTGAAGCCGCTGCAGGCCAGACCGGGGGAGACGGAGAGGGTGACGACGATGGTGAGCCGGGTCTCGTCGGTCAGCGCGCTCATGATCTTGAAGAGGTCGAGGTCGTCCGTGTCGGGGTGGACGAGGGGTGACGAGGTGCGACTGGCCATGAGGAAAGAATAACCTCTGCCCTATGTTCGCGTTGGCGCGTACATAGGGTACGGTGAAGGCACGGATTGACCCTTCATCCGTCATCCACCGGGTTGCCCATCACCGGTACCACGGCATGCCCCCAACGCCTTTGACGGCGCGGCGTGCATCAAGAGCGGAGCACACCCCATGACCACAACACAGGCGACCGAGTCGAGAACCCACCAGACGGAAACGGCCGCGGAGGCGGTCGGCCGCCTTCGTGCGACGTTCAACACCGGCGTCACCCGCCCACTGGACTGGCGCGTCAACCAGCTGCAGCGGCTGCGTGCACTGCTGGTCGAAAACGAGCAGGAACTGATCGAAGCGCTCTGGGCGGACCTGAGGAAGAACCCCGCCGAGGCGAAGGCGCAGGAGATCGACTTCACCGTTGGTGACATCGACGAGACGCTGGCGAATCTCGAGAACTGGCTTCAGCCCCGCCCGGTGGAGGTTCCCGCCCACTTCGGTCCCACCACAACGGCTTACACCACATACGACCCGCTCGGGGTCGTCCTGGTGATCGCTCCCTGGAATTTCCCGCTGCACCTTCTCATCGACCCCATCATCGGCGCCCTGGCCGCCGGAAACACCGTGGTGGCCAAGCCGAGCGAGATCTCGGTGCACACATCGGCGGTCGCTTCACGCCTCCTGCGACAGTACTTCGACGCCGACGTGCTCACCGTCATCGAGGGGGGCGCCGAGGAGACCACGGCCCTCCTGGCGCAGCGTTTCGACCACATCTTCTACACGGGCAACGGCGCGGTCGGCCGGATCGTCATGGCCGCAGCCGCCAAGCACCTCACCCCCGTCACGCTCGAACTCGGCGGCAAGTCGCCGGTCTTCGTGGCGCCCGACGCTGACCTGGACGAGACCGCGAAGCGGCTGGTCGGCGGCAAGTTCGGCAACGCGGGGCAGCAGTGCATAGCCCCCGACTATGTTCTGGCCGATCCTGCCACCGCTGCCGCACTGGTCCCCGCCCTACGTGCGGCGGTCGACGCCCAGTTCGGCACCAGCCCGCAGACCGCGGCCGACTACGGCCGGATCATCAACGAGCGGCACTTCGACCGGCTCACCCGTCTGCTGGACTCCGGCCGGGCGGCGGTGGGAGGCCAGCACGACCGCGACGACCTGTTCATCGCACCGACCGTGCTCACCGATGTCGACCCCGCATCGCCGGTCATGCAGGAGGAGATCTTCGGTCCGATCCTCGCCGTCGTCGAAGTCGAAGACCTCGACGCCGCCATCACCTTCATCAACGAACGCGACAAGCCACTCGCGCTCTACGCCTTCACCGAGTCCGAGGCCACCAAGTCTCGCCTCCTGAACGAGACGTCCTCCGGCGGCGTCGCCTGGGGCCAGCCGGCGATGCAACTGCTCATGACCGGCCTGCCCTTCGGCGGAGTCGGCGAAAGCGGCATGGGCCGATACCACGGCCGGTACTCCCTCGAGACGTTCAGTCACCTCAAGGGTGTCGCGGACGTACCGCTCAGCTAGCCTCGCGCTTTCGTGCAGCAGGCTGTCCGGTTGGGCGATCGGCCGGTGGAAGTGCCTCAGGCCGAGAATGAGGATCGCTGCGATCGCTGTTCCCGCCACCGCTGCAAGCGCGTTCCAGGTGAAGCCGTGGATCGGTCCTCTTCGCGGGGGCGCGTCGAGGAAGTCGATCGCGGCGCGGCCTGCGGACACCGATCCATACCGACTCCGGCGGCGGCACCCATGACTTCGTCACCTGGCTGACCGCTGATCGAGCGCAAGAAGCGAACGCCCGTACTCCGGCCGGCAGTTGCGCTGACCGGCGCCGACGCCGACGGTATGCGGCTCTCACCGCGTTCGCCGCCAACACCCCGATCGCGTTCCTGGAACCGCGTCACCGTCAGCGGGCCCGCGCCTGCCCGAGGACCGCATCCGCGCCTCCGCCGGGACAGCGTGGACCCCCTGCGTCGCAGACCTTCATCCCGTTTCCCCCCTATTGCGGAAAGAAAACCCATGCCTGTCAATACTTCAGACGTTTCGTCCGTTACTCCGCTTTTCTCCCCTGTTTCTCTCGGGAAGATCGAGCTCGCCAACCGCATCGTCATGGCACCGATGACCCGGGTCCGGTCCGGTTCCTTCGGCATCCCCGGGGACCTGATGGTCGAGTACTACCGGCAGCGGGCGAGCGTCGGGCTGATCATCGCCGAGGGCACCTACCCCGACCACGCGTCGCAGGGGTATGTCGGTGAGCCGGGCATCGCCACCGACGAGCAGGCGGCCGGCTGGCAGCGGGTGTTCGAGGCGGTGCACGCCGAGGGCGGCCGCATCGTCCTGCAGATCATGCACGCCGGCCGCCAAACCCACCCCGACATCAACGGCGGCCGCCGCGTCCTCGCCCCCAGCGCGATCGCCAGGACCGGCGAGACGTTCACCGAGAAGGGCGAGCAGCCATACCCCGTACCGGAAGCGATGACCACCGCAGAGATCCGTGCAGCCCTTAAGGACTTCGTCACCGCGGCCCGCCGGGCCATCGAGGCGGGAGCGGACGGCGTGGAAATCCACGGCGCCAACGGCTACCTGCTCCACCAGTTCCTCTCCCCGGCGGCCAACCAGCGCACCGATGGCTACGGCGGCTCGCCGCACGACCGCGCCCGCTTCGTCGTCGAGGTCGTCACGGCGGTCGCCCAGGCCGTCGGTGCCGAGCGGGTCGGGCTGCGGATCTCGCCGGAGGTCGACTTCGGGGACGTCTTCGAGACCGACCGGGACGACGTCCTGGCCACCTACGGCACCCTGCTGGACCAACTGCGCCCGCTGGGCCTGGCCTACCTCTCCGTACTGCACACCGAGCCGGGCTGCGACCTGGTACAGGAGCTGCGGCGGCGCTTCGACGGCAAGCTGATCGTCAACAACGGCCCCCTCGGCGGCGGGCAGACCACCCGCGAGCGGGCGCTTCAGCAGATCGAGGCCGGCCACGCCGACGCCGTGGCCGTGGGCCGGGCCCTGATCGCCAACCCCGACCTGGTCGAACGCTGGCAGGGCGGCCACCCGGAGAACGAGCCGCGGCCGGAACTGTTCTACGGGCTGGACGCCGAGGGCTACACCGACTACCCCTTCCTCGAAGCGGCTTGAGGCCCGCGGTCACGCCTGTCCATGCGGCAGCCCCACGCACCCATGGACAGGCGCCCGACCGGCGACACCGTGCCCGCCCCTTTGAGCCCGCGGTCACACCGGCGATCACCGGCTCGAGGACCGTAGGGTCCGTCAGGGCGTTGACGGTCCGCAGATCCTGGTCAGCAGCCTGCGTTCGGTGACCTCGTCGAGCACATCGCTCTCGTTATCCGTCCCCGCCGTACACCGGCGCCCATACCGTCCAGCCCGAACGCTGGGAACGGGGGTGACGAAAGGGGCTGTCGGTGGGGCGGGATCTGGGTCTGACCGGGGTGGTGGACTATTTCACCCTGTCCGGCGACGAGACGGGCTGGTTACGGAACAAAAGCGACGCCACCAGGCTGGGCTTCGCCGTCTTGCTTGGCACCTGATTCGCCGCTCGTTAACGGCTCCCCAACCGACGCCACCACTGGTCCAGGGCCCTTCACGCCGGAGGGCCCTGAGCCATGCCCACAGTGGACAACGGACAGAACGAAACCCCATCCATAACTTCGGTTCTGCGTTCCGTCGTGTCCAGGGCAGTCGTACGAGGCGGTGTCGGGGCGTGGCCCGGCCCGGCCCGGCCAAGGAGTACGTCATGCCGAAGAACCACCACCGCCGCGCAGAATGCCCGCAGGGCGAGCCGGAGCACGCGCCCGGCATCGCCACGATTCCGCCCCCCACCGCACCACCGATAACAGCAGGTACCGGGTGCCGGACTATCCGCCGTGTCAAAGCGGCATCTCCGCACCGTTGTTCTGGCTGGCCTGGTTCATCAGAGGAGCGCTCGATCGGAGCCGGTGTCCGCGAGGAGTCGTGCGGTCTGCGGGGACGGGTAGTGCAGTCGCAGGGACGTGTGGGTCTCGGCGGCGTGCCGCGACGCGTCGAGGAAGACGCGCAGGCCGCTGGTGTCGCAGAGGCCGACGGTGGTCAGGTCGACGTCGATGGTGGTGATGCCGTCATACAGGCACCGCTCCAGGGCGGTCCGCACCTGGGGCGCGGTGACCGGGTCGATCTCGCCGGCCAGGGTGATCAGTGCTCGCGTGCCCCGGTCATGCCGGTAGATGTTCAGCTGCGGAAGAGTCATGATGCCTCGGTTCATGGGCCCCGGCCGCCACTCGCAGATTCGATGGCCTGGTGACGGAAACCGGCTGGTCACCTGTGGTGAGTGGTACGGCTGCGTCGGCGGCGCGGCGGGAAGCGGCCACGGCCCCCGTCGCGGTGGTCCCCTCGCTCGCCGGAGGTCGGCGACTGGGACCGGCCGGGTTCCACCGGGGGTAGCGGCGTGCCGCATCCGCGGCGGGCGGGCAGGGGGATGCTGTAGCGGTGCACGGCGATTCTGTCGGCGTGCTCGATGTTGAGCCGGTGGATCACGTATGCCGCCGCTGCGATGAGGACGATGAAGGCGACGGCCGTCAGGAAGGCGTTCATGGCGGCCGCCTCACATACCGACGATCAGGCGACTGGGCCGACTGGGCGGACCGGGCTGGTGGGGGACGGCCGCGGACACCGTCCAGGCGCCGCCCTCGTATTCCCATGCCTCGTCCGGGCCCAGTTGCTCGTCGGTCGCGGCGACGCCGTGCCGGGCCTCGTCCGCGGCGATGAGCGCGCTCGCGGTCAGGGGCGGGCAGTCGTGGTCGGATGCGGCAGCCATCAGCCGGGCCGCCGACTCCGCTCCGGTTTCGGGCGGGATGATCAGCAGGTCCCAGCGGCCGGTGCCGTAGGAGAGCAGCAGCAGCTTGTGCGGGTCGATTTCCGGGGCGAACCAGCCGACCTTGACGACGTGGCCGTCCACGGGAACCTGGCGCGGGATGACCGGCCAGTACTTCGGGTTGACGGCGATGCGCGTGATGCGGCCCCACAACGGGTCCAACACGTCGGTCAGCGCGGGCAGTTCACTCAGCAGATCCCGGGAGCGGGGCCACCAGGCACCGTCCAGGAGGCCACGGGAGGCGCCGTCGGTCTTCAGGGCGAGACGCGTGGCCGGGGTTGCGACGGGCTCGGGGTGCGGCAGGGTTGGGTGCAAGGTCGCCGACATGGTGCGGACCCGTCTCCGGGCCGCCTCTGCGGCGGCCCGGGTTTCATCTCTCGCCGAGAACGACCCGGCGTGGAAGCCGGTGTGCGAAATGCCCTCGGTACTGCCGACACTACTCCGCGCTCGGTCGCGACGCGGCGTAGTGGCCGCCTAGATGTGGAGCAGTCTCTGGGCGATCTCTCGGTACTGCCTCAGTGCGTGCCGAAGTTCGTCGGACTGTGCGTCGGGGTTCTGGTCCTGCCAGCCGGCGCGCAGGAGACGGCGTCGTTCCGCGAGGGCGTTCACGAGCTGGACGGTGGCTTCGTCGTAGGCGCTCTCGGCTTCTGCCAGCGCCTCGAGCGGGGTGTCGGCGAAGGTGTTGAGGGCGTGCCGGAGGCGCTGGACGATCTTGTCCTGTTCGTCCGACGGGAGCAGCGGCTCCGGGCTCGGGCTGCGGCGTCCGGCCGGGCCCGGAGTCTGGCCGGCCGGCTGCCGGGCGCGTGTCTGGTCGTACATCATCGGGGGCCACTTCCGTTCCGCCTGAAGGCGTCCTTGGTCTTCTCCGCGGCCTGTTTCAGGCTTCCGGAGACGTGGTCGTTCCTGCCTCGGCGTTGCAGTCGCCTGTTGCGGGTGACCCGGCCGAGCTCTTGCGTGATCCTGCCCTTCATCGTCTGCGCCTGGTTCCTGATGCTCCGTGCAACGGTCATGGCCGGCCTCGCTGTTGTCCGGTGGTGGGTTGCCGCGGGGGCCGGGCGAGGCGGAATGGCGGAATGCTTCGCCGTGTGTTCCGCAGGTGCATGGCCCGGCACCGTGCGGCCTTTCCGCGTCCGGCGACGGTCCGTGTCAACGCCGCGGCCACGCGTCCGGGCCGCCGCGTTACGGCCGAGGCGGCGGCGCATACGGCCGCATCGACGCGGTCAGCCGGTCGGGCCGTCCGGTGTCGGCGTCGGACGATGTGGAGGGGGTGTCGACCAGTTCCGCCGCCAGGAGAGCGGTCGCGGTCGACTGCGGGGTGGTGCTCGCGCTCGCGGCGGCCATCAGCCGGGCGGCCGACGTGGCGCTGACCTCCGGAGGTATCACCAGGAGGTCCCAGCGGCCCGACGTTCCGGACAGCAGCAGGATCATGTGCGGGTCCAGCTCCGTGGTGAACCAACCGACCTTGACCACATGGCCGTTGACGAAAATCCGTTGCGGGATGATCGGCCAGTAGCGGGGGTTGACGGCGATACGGGTGATCCGCCCCCAAAGCGGGTCCAGGACGTCGGCCAGCGCGGGCAGTTCGGCGCTCAGGTCACGGGAGCGGGGCCACCAGGCGCCGTCCAGCCCGACCTGTCCCGGGGAGGGGCCCACGGGTTTGAGGGCGAGGCGCACGGACGGAGCCCTGAAGGGCACGGCGCGCGGCGAGGAATGGTCGGTGATCGCGGACATCGTGCGAACCCGTCTCCGAACCCCTGCGCGTGAGCAGTTGCCCGGTGCCGTTGCTCACCAGGAACGACACCGGTATCGGGGCCGGTGCGCGAAGTGCTCCCGATGGGTTCACGCTACTCCCCGAAGCGGCCGAACGACCGCTCCCGGAGATCCCCTCACTTCCGGCGGCCGTCCTGGCCCGAGGAGCGGCTGGTCTCCAGCCAGGACCGCGCCGGTTCTGCCGCGCTGGTGGTGTCCACAATGAGCTCGAGGCGGGTCCCTCCTTCGGCGTCCGCGGGATAGCTGCGCTGTTCCGTGGTGGCGAAGCAGTGACGGAGAACTTCCGCGACCTGGCGGGCGACCTCGGGGGAGGCGGCGACGATACGTACGTCGGCGTGTCCGTCGGGGGGAGTTTCCTGGGGCTGCATGACGACCGTTCCCTCTTGGGCATAAATCCGTGGACTGGATCTTTCACCCTACTCCGGCACGTGTGACCAGCGAGCTTTCCGACTGCCGCGGGCCGCGGAGTACCGTGAAACGAGGAAGTCACTCCGTATCTCTCGCAGACAGGCGGGCGTCATGTCCGACTCCGGTTCCCCGCGTGTGACCAGACTCCTGCCGGACGCCGTCCACCAGGCGGTGAAGCCGGGGACGGCTGTCGTACGGCTACAGACCACGCATGACCGGCGGGGCGTCCTCGACGGGGCGTGGTGGCCGTGCTCCCGTGCTATCGCAGCCGAACTTCCCGCACTGATCTCCGCACTGACCGAGTTCCTGGGGCCGCTCACGCGGGTCGGCCTGGACGCCGGAGCCTGGGACGCGCTGCCGACGCGACTGCTCGTCGACGACCGCGTCGTCCATATCGACTCCTTCCCGGTCGGTGACGACACCGTCCTCGTCACCAGGGGCGGTCAGGACTACTTCTCCCTCCTCGTCATCCCGCCGCACGCGACGCCCGAGGCGGCACGCACCGCGATGGCCGAAGCCGTCCGCGCCGACAACATCACGCGAGCCGAACAGATCCTCATCAACACCGGTACCGACCGGGCGGCGCCGAAGACTTGACGCCGGTCAGCCGAGGCGGCCGTCGTGCCAGTCCGGTGCTGGCGCCGGGATGACAGTGCTGTCGAAGGCGCCCGGGGATTGTCGGCGCACACTGGTGGGTGCCAGACGGATCCGATTCGCGTCCGTGGCGTGCTCGTGGGACCGGGTGCCACCCGGTCCCACGATTGAAGGAGGCGATTCACGGTTCAGCCAACCGTGAGGCCCATAGTCCGGGTTCCGCGAACCGGCACCTGCAAACAGTCTTAGGGCAATCCAGCCGCCTGCCATAGCGGCCCGGTCTGCCGCGAGCCGCCCACGCACGCACCATGTAATGACCGGCGACGAGCGCATCCCGGTGAGCGACACGGCCACGTCACCCGGCAGCACGCGCTCGCGCGACCATCGTCGGTCGCACGAGCACGCCAGCCCGTGGCTCTGTTCCGAACCGCGAACTCGATGCCCGGGTTCCACGGTTTCGGCGTCCCAGACCGGCCGCCCTCGGCGGCGAGGAGACGCACGCCTGCGGAAAACTGCACGACGGGTCAGCAAGAGGACGTTCGAATCCTGGGGTCCGGGGCAGGCGTCCCCTGGCGGACCGGAGCCGCCTCCCGCGGGGGAGCCGATTGCGACCCCGGCCCCAGTCCTCATGGCCCGGTTGCGTTGAGGCTGAATCCCGCTCGCTCCAACGGCCGTGAGGACCATCCTGCGACGGCTCGCGTTGGCGGGAAGCGCGGGTGTCCGCGCACAGGGTGACCGCCGACTTCGCCGGTCCAGGGCGGTGGTCGTCCCCTTCACCTGTCCCAGCTATCTGGCTGGTGCACCCGCCCGTCGACAAACTGGTCCGTACAGCATCGGCCTCTCTGTCCGGGCTGGGCAGCGCAGCCCGCACCGGACCGCTCGCCGCACGCGCTTGACCCCCGCCGGGACCCACGAGATCAACATCGAGGTTTCGTCACCTCTTCTCGCGCCTGACCGTCCGCCCCGGCCGCCATGAGCGGTTCCGCGGCCTCCTCGGTCGTATTAGGTGGCACGACCATCAGGTCCCAGCGTCCCTGGCCGGGTGCGAGAAGGACGATGGTGTGCGCGGCAGATGCCGTGAGGGTCCGGTGCAGCTGTACGACCTGATTGGAGACGAGCATCCGGCCGGGCACCGCGGACCAGGTCGCCCCGTTGACCGTGACGCTGGTGATATGGCCCCACGCGCGCGGCAATCCGGCGAGCAGCCGGGGGAGTTCGGCGAGCAGGTCGTACGAACGAGGCCACCACGCTCCATCGATGGGGCGGGGCATGCCGCCGCGCGGTGCCAGGCGCAGGCGAAGGAGAGGATGGGAGGGAAGCGGGGGCTGTAGTGCGGTGGTCATGAGATCTCCTGCCAACTGCCGTACATGGGTGAATGGTTGATGTCAGGCGCGGCGGGTGGCGACGCGGACCGGACTCGGCCGACGGGTCGAGCCGGCCGCGGTCGACGCCGCTGGTGGGGTCGGCGTGGTGGTGGTTGTGCCCGCTCTCGCCGAACGAGAGCAGGGTCAGGGCGACGAGGCACAGCGCCGGGAAGGGGGACGTCCTGTTGTAGCCCTGGGGCAGCGGGACGGTGTCCGACGGTGTGACCGTCATGGACCTTGTCGGACTGAGCGGCATACGTGACTCCTCGGCCTGGATGCGGATGGCGCGGCCGGGCTCACGGGCTGCCCTGTGAGGACGGGTGGCGTGCTGCGGAAGGAAGGTGGGCCCGGTGGACCCGAACACGAGGCGACGGTCCGGGGCGGGCCGGTCTCAGTCCACCAGCGCCAATCCCGGCCTCCCGCCACACGCCGTAACGACGTGCACAGAAAAGCCGATCACGGCCACTGTCAGCCATCACCTGGGACCGAAGTGTCAAGCATCTACCGGGACCGGACAGCCGACCCGCCGGAAAACAAACTAAATCACCGGTATTGCATCTAGGCCTCTGTGGGGCTCGTCGGGCATGATCGGTGGCATGGAGAGAGCGCATCTGCCGACCACTGAGTCCGCTGTCGTGGCGATTCGTGACCTCGCGGTGGAGTTCGGGGTGAGCATGACCGTCACCGACGACATCGGTGCCGACCAGACCTCGCGCCGCACCTCGGCCGAGCTGTTCGCCGTGTGCGACCCCGACGGTTCGCTGCCGCACGAGGCGTTCGTGGATCTGGCCGGGTCGCCCTCCGTCAGCGTCCGGCTCTTCCCCGAGGACGACGCGCGGATCACCGTCGACGGGGTGGAGTTCCACGATGTGCCGCAGGACTCCGTGCCCGGGTTCCTGCGATCCATCTACGGCGGGCTCGCCCGGACCAAGGGCCGGCTGTTCCCGCCCGGCCAGTGGCTCATCGTGCCGCTCCCGGGGGACGAGACCTACAAGGAACTGATCGTGGACTCCAACCTCACACCGTGGCTGGCGCGTAGCGCGCGATGAGGCCGTCCAGGTAGGCGGGGCCGAAGCCGAAGTGCGCGGCCTCGGGGACGTAGGCCCGCATCCGGCCGGTGGAGATCCGCAGGGCCTCGGGCGGTACCTCGTGCGGGACCCGGTGCGCCCGCCTGCCCAGGGCCGCCTCGACCGCGGTGACGATCTCCTCGGCCGAGTAGGAGATCCCCGAGGCCACATTGACGGTACGGCCGTGCACCCCGAGGTCCAGCAGCCGGTTCAGCACCGTGCCGAAGTGCCGTACGTCCAGCAGGTCCCGGCGCGCCCCGTGGTGGACGGTGACCGTGCCCGATCGGATCTGACGGACCAGCGACGGGATGAGCTGGGCCGGGTTCTGGTCCGGGCCGACCAGATGACTCAGGCGCAGGATCAGCGCGGCGGCGCCGGAGGCGGTGACCAGCCGTTCCATCGCCAGCTTGTGATGGCCGTATGGCGTCAGCGGGGTGATCCGCGCGCTCTCGTGACCCTCGCCCTGCCTGCCGTACAGGCCGGTGGCCGCTGTGGACAGCAAGACCAGCAGTCGGCGCTGCTCCCGGCAGCGGCGGACGGTGGCGGTCACCAACCGTGCCTCGCGGGCGAATTGCTCTGGCGCGGACTCCGAGGTTCTGGAGACTCCCGCGGCCAGCACGGTCACCCGGTGGTGCGAGAGCGGGTGGCGGCGGAGGTGGCGGGCGATGAATCCGTCACCGATCACTTCGGCGCTCATGCGGGAGCGAGGCGTCGCAGGACGGCGTCGGCCGCGGTGCGGGCGCCGCCCGCGCGGCGGATCTCCTCGCGCATCGCGGCCACCCGCCGGCGGACGCCGTCGTGCGCGTGCAGGCGCAGTGCCGTGGTGCGCAGGGCCGCCGGAGTGACCGAGCGGAACGGGATCGCCGTGCCCAGGCCCAGCTCGCGCACGCGCCGTGCGGTGCCGGCCTGTTCGGGCAGCCGGGGCACCACCAGGGACGGCACCCCGTGCTGGAGGGCCTCCATCGTGGTGGCCATCCCGCCGTGGTGGACGGTCAGGGCGGCATGGCGCAGTACGGCCCTGTTCGGCACCCAGGAACGCGTCTCGACGTTCGCCGGAAGCGGGGGCAGGTCGCAGCAATCGCCGGTCGCCATCACGACGTGCCAGGGGAGATCGGTGAACGCCTCGGCGACCGTCGTGAAGAACTCCGGGTGGGCGCGGTCGATCGAACCCAGGGAGACCAGGGCGACAGGGGTGTCCGCGTCGGGCGGGGTCCAGTCCGCCGGTTCGGGGGCCGGGGTCGGGCCCACGAAGGCGTACTCCTCGCCGAAGGTGTCGCCGTCCGGCTGGAAGGAGCGGGGGATGAGGACCAGTCCGCCCGACAGCGCCGTGGTCAAGTGGTCCCGTGCTGTGGTCCGTACGCCCTCCGCCGCGAGGAACTCCGTCAGCCGAGACAGGAATTCGGGCGCCACGGGGTTCGCCGTGGGCGTCCCGGGCGGGGCCAGGGACCAGTGGTGGGGTGCCGCCAGGTACGTCCAGACCTGCATCGACGGGATGCCCCACCGGGCGGCGAGGACGCTGCCCGCGCCCGCAGGGTCCTCGGTGAGGACGAGGTCGGGTCGGTTCCGCGCGAAGGCCGCCGTCAGTTGGGGCAGTGCGGCGCGGGCGTCGTCGAGGTAGAGGAGCGGCAGTCGGCGGATGTCCGTGGGCCAGTCGGCCGGGTCCGCGGGGAACGAGGAGCGCACCGGCACGGGCGTGGCACCGACGGACTTCACCAGCGGCGCGAACTGCTCGGTCGTGGCGTAACTGACGTGGACGCCGCGCCGTACCAGCTCGGCCACCGTGCCCAGCAACGGGCCGATGTGGCTGTACGCGGGGGCCGTGCAGACCGCCACGTGCCGGGCCGCCGCTCCTGGCTCAGCGGGGGCCCGCACCGTTCACCGCCTCGTGCCGGGTGCGGAGGTCCTCCAGGCTCCGGAGGAGGTTCGGGAGGGTGTCCGGCTGGTTGCCGTCATGGCGTCCGGTCGTCATGCTCAGCCCCGTCACCGGCGGGCGCAGCACGACATTGGCGCGCTGTTCCAGCCGCGCCCGGTGGTCCGTCATCGCCGCGCTCTCCCAGCCGCCCGGGGGCAGTGCGGCGGCCAGCGCGATCGGCGCCTTGGTGCATTGCAGCGCCATCGTCACTGGAGTGTCGGCGAGGCCCTGGGCGAGGCGGGCGATGAAGTGCAGGCCCGCCGGATATACGGCGATTCCGTCCGGCCAGCTCGCCAGCTCCACATGGAGTTTCCGGGTCTGCGGCTCCTCGGACCAGGAATCCTCGAAAACCAGCCGGTTGGTGAGAACCGAAAGACCCTCCCGAGTCACGAAACGCTGCGCGGAACGCGTGAGGACGATGCGCAATTCCACTTTCGGATAACTGACCTGGAACCAGTTGACCCATAGCGGAAGGAAAGCGGCATTCGATGAGCCGGTGCCGACCAGGAGGAGGCGTTTCACCCCGAGGGGATGAATCGGGATGGGTGGCATTCCCCAGTTCTCTTCACTTGTCATCGGGCACATCACCTGTCATCGCGTACTCCGGTCTCCTGGGCGACAGCGTCCAGCCCCCCGGGAGACCGGGCCTCCCGGGGGGACGTGTATCAGGCCGATACTCAGCAACCGCACCAGGAGCAGCAGCAGGAGCACAGGATGGCCTGCGCCTCGTTCTCGTCCGCCTCGACGGTGAGGAGCTCGTCCTCGGTCAGGGCGTCCAGCTCCAGCAGGTCATCGGCCAGCAGGTCGGCGACGGGCATGGTGCCTCCTTCGACAAGGGATATTCCGACGGATGGGGAATGCATCCGCGGGCCGCCCGAAGTCCGGGCGACGGTCGCCATGCTGTCCGGGGAGCATCCCGAATTCTTCCGCCGCCCCGCTGGTTTCTCGCTCCCCGCACGAGTAGGAAGCCGGCCCTCCGTCTCCCATCCGGGTGTGAGACGCGGGCTCACCTTCCCGCTATTGCGGCAATGGGCGGAGCCCGCGCATACCGAACGGGCAGAATCCTTTGCTACGTTGCCGGTCCGATGACAGTTCTGCCCGTCCGGAAACACAGGTGGTTCGATGTCCCATATCGCCTTCTTCAACATTCCTGGAACCGGTCACGTCAATCCGACGGCGGGGATCGTCGCGGAACTCGTGGCGCGCGGCCATCGCGTCAGCTACGCGGTCACCGCACGCCAGGGCGCGGAGGTCGAGGAGGCCGGCGCCACGCTGGTGCCGTACGAGTCGACCATGCGGCAGACCCGGAACGCGATGAACGACCTGGAGAGCGTCGACCGGTTCACCACGGGCGACTTCGTACAGGTGCTGCGGGGCCTGGTGCGGGAGACCGAGGCGGTGTACCCGAGGCTCGCCGAGGCGTTCGCCGGTGACCGTCCGGACGTGCTGGTCCACGACGGACTGTCCGGGTGGACGGGCCGCCTCCTCGCGCACAGTTGGGGGATACCGGCCGTGCGGAGCATTCCCACGCTGGCCGCGAACGAGCACTGGTCGCTTGGTACGGACGGGGAGTACGCGACCTTCGAGCCGGAGCACGCCGGACTGAACGCCGTCTACGGGGAGATCGCCACCATGCTGGCGGACCTCGGAGTGGGCCTGAGCGCCCAGGAGTTCTTCGGGAGCAGCGAGTCGGGTCCGGCGCTGGTGTTCATCCCGCGCGAGTTCCAGTTCCGGGGCGAGACGTTCGGCGACGACTTCCACTTCGTCGGGCCTTGTTGGTCGGAGCGCCGGTTCGACGGGGAGTGGAGTCGGCGGGCGGGTGGTGAACGGCCTTTGGTGTTGGTGTCGTTGGGGACGATTCACAACGATGATCTGGGGTTCTTCCAGAAGTGTGTGGATGCCTTTGCCGGGTTGCCGTGGGATGTGGTGATGGCGGTGGGGGACCGGGTCGATCCCGCGCGGTTGGCGGGGGTGCCTGGGCATGTGGAGGTGCGGGCGCATGTGCCGCAGCTTCGGGTGTTGCGTGAGGCGGATCTGTTCGTGACGCATGCCGGGATGGGCAGTGTGATGGAGTCGCTGTCGTTCGGGGTGCCGATGGTGGCGATTCCGCAGATGAGTGAGCAGCGGGCGAACGCGGACCGGGTGGCGGAGCTGGGGCTCGGGGTGATGCTGCACCGGACCGAGGTGACGGCCGACAGTCTGCGGCAGGCGGCGCTTGGGGTGCTGTCCGACTCCTCGTTCGGGGGTCGGGTGCAGGACATGCGCGGGCACATCCAGCGGGCCGGCGGAGCCCTCGCAGCGGCCGACGCCATCGAATCCGTGCTGGTGCGGGCAGAGGTGGGACGGTGAGTGATCTCCGCCAGGCCGGTAGTCCCCGTCCGGCGCACATCGCGTTCTTCGCTCTGCCCGGACACGGCCATGTGAACCCGGCGCTCGGTGTCGCAGAGGAGCTGACGCGGCGCGGGCACCGGGTGAGCTTCGCGACGACCGACCGGTTCGCCGCCGCCGTGGCCGGGACCGGGGCGACGCCGCTGCTCTACGAGTCCACCATGGACGGGCTGCCGGCCGACGACAGCGCCGGGGACCGTTCGGACCGGTTCGGCAGCGCCGATCTCGCGAAGGTGCTGCGCGATCTGCTGCGCGAGACCGTGGCCGTACTCGGACCGCTGGACCGCGCGTTCGCGACGGACCGGCCCGATCTGGTGGTGTACGACGACCCGTCCGGGTGGGCGGCCCGGCTGGCCGCGGCACGACGGGGCATCACGGCGCTGCCGTACCGGACCACCTTCGCGGCGAGCGCTGACTGGTCGCTGGCCAGTGACCGGACCGAGGTCGATCCGCTGCATCCGGAGATCGTGCGCGTCTTCCACGGTGTCGCCAAGCTGCTGGACCGGGTGCGGGTCCCCCTCGGGCCCAAGGAGTTGATGACCGGGAGCGAGTCGGGTCCGGCGCTGGTGTTCATCCCGCGCGAGTTCCAGTTCCGGGGCGAGACGTTCGGCGACGACTTCCACTTCGTCGGGCCTTGTTGGTCGGAGCGCCGGTTCGACGGGGAGTGGAGTCGGCGGGCGGGTGGTGAACGGCCTTTGGTGTTGGTGTCGTTGGGGACGATTCACAACGATGATCTGGGGTTCTTCCAGAAGTGTGTGGATGCCTTTGCCGGGTTGCCGTGGGATGTGGTGATGGCGGTGGGGGACCGGGTCGATCCCGCGCGGTTGGCGGGGGTGCCTGGGCATGTGGAGGTGCGGGCGCATGTGCCGCAGCTTCGGGTGTTGCGTGAGGCGGATCTGTTCGTGACGCATGCCGGGATGGGCAGTGTGATGGAGTCGCTGTCGTTCGGGGTGCCGATGGTGGCGATTCCGCAGATGAGTGAGCAGCGGGCGAACGCGGACCGGGTGGCGGAGCTGGGGCTCGGGGTGATGCTGCACCGGACCGAGGTGACGGCCGACAGTCTGCGGCAGGCGGCGCTTGGGGTGCTGTCCGACTCCTCGTTCGGGGGTCGGGTGCAGGACATGCGCGGGCACATCCAGCGGGCCGGCGGAGCCCTCGCAGCGGCCGACGCCATCGAGTCCCTGCTGGACTCCCGGTGACCCCGCCGACCGAGATCGACACGCCCGCCTTCTTCGCCGATCAGCACGCCTACTACTCCCGGCTGCGCGAGAGCCCCGGCCCCCGGCTCGTGCGCAACCCGCAGGGCCTCGACTACTGGCTGATCACCCGGCACGCCGACGCCAGGGCCGTGCTGCTCGACCCCCGGTTCTCCAAGGACCCCCGGCTCGCAGAAGAGGCGCTCAGTTCCGCCGGGTACGGCGTCTCCGGCGCCGACAGCTTCTTCCTGCCCCTGGTCAACAGCGACCCTCCGGATCACACCCGGCTACGGCGGCTGATCTCGGGTGCGTTCACTCCGCGCCGGGTGGAGGAGCTGCGGCCACGAGTCGAACGGCTCACCCGGGAACTCCTCGACGCGGTCCCGGATGAGGACGCCGTCGACCTGATGACGGCGCTGGCCTTCCCGCTGCCGGTCCTGGTGATCAGCGAGCTGCTCGGGGTGCCGCACCGCAGCCGTGGCGCGCTGCTGACCTGGGCCACCCGGATGCTCACCATCTCCGGCAACGGATCGGGGCCCGCGGAGCGCACCCGCAGACTGCACCGCTGGTTCGCCTCCCTCGTGGCCGCGAAGCGCGCCCACGTCCGCACCGATCTGCTCCAGGAGGAGCAGCCCGACCTGCTCGCGGCCCTCGTGGTGGCGCACGACCGGGGACAGCGCCTCGACGACGAGGAACTCGTCGGCCTGCTGGTGCTGTTGCTCGTGGCGGGCCATGAGACGACGACGGGGATGATCGGCAACGCGGTCGAGGCCCTGCTGCGCCATCCCGACCAGCTCGCGCTGTTGCGCGACCGTCCTGAGCTGCTGCCCTCCGCGGTGGACGAACTCCTGCGTTACGAAGCGTCGTTGGCGCGGACCACGCTGCGGGTGGCACGGGAGGACGTGCGGGTCGCCGGTACCGTCATCCCGGCGGGCAGCGTCGTCAGCGTGGCGCTCTCGGCGGCCAACCGGGACCCGGAGGTCTTCCCCGAGCCCGACCGGCTGGACCTCACCCGGGCCCGCGGCCCCCATCTCTCCTTCGGCCACGGCATCCACTTCTGCCTGGGCGCGCCGCTCGCCCGGCTCCAGACGGAGACCGTCCTCGCCGTACTGCTCGACCGCTGCCCGGAGCTGGCCGCGGCCGATCCGAGCGCGCCCCCGCTGTGGCGCCCCGTCGGGGACATGCGCGGGCTGCTGACGCTGCCGGTGCGGTTGCGCCCCGCCGCCCGAACCCGACCGTAAGTCTTCGTCGCGAGGAGAACCCGTGCCCCCACCCCCGCTCGACGCCCCCGCGATCGAGGTGCGCGCCCTGCGCAAGGCGTTCGGGGCGACGCCCGCCCTGGGCGGAATCGACCTCACCGTCGCACCCGGAACTGTCTGCGGACTGCTCGGGCCCAACGGCGCGGGGAAGACCACGCTGGTCCGGATCCTGGCGACCCTGTCCCTCCCGGACGGCGGAACCGCCCGCGTGGCCGGGCACGATGTCGTCCGGCACCCCGCCCGGGTGCGCGGCAGCGTCGCGCTGACCGGGCAGTACGCCTCGGTGGACGAGGTGATCAGCGGGCGGGACAACCTGGAGATGTTCGCCCGGCTGTACCGGATGCGCGGAGCCGCCGCACGGCGACGGGCCGAGGAGCTGCTGGAGCGGTTCGGGCTGACGGACGCGGCCCAGCGGCCGGTGCGCACCTACTCCGGCGGGATGCGCCGGCGGCTCGACCTCGCGGTCGGGCTAGTCGTCCCGCCCGCGGTGATGTTCCTCGACGAGCCCACGACCGGCCTCGATCCACAGAGCCGGGGTGGTCTGTGGGAGAGCGTGCGGGAGCTGGTCCGGGCCGGGACGACCGTGCTGCTGACCACGCAGTACCTGGACGAGGCCGACCATCTCGCCGACCGGATCGCCGTGCTGAACGACCCGGACGGCACCGGCGGCCGGGTCGTCGCCGAGGGCACCCCCTTCGAGCTGAAGTCCGCGCTCGACGGCGAGTCCATCGACCTCACCGTCCGCCACGCCGGACAGCGCGGCCGGGCCGCCGAGATCCTGGCCCGAGCCGGCGGCCGGGATCCCGGCGCCGGCGACGACCCCCGCCGGGTCACCCTGGCCCTCGGCGCGGACGCGGCGCCCGGCACGGCCGTGCTCGCCACGGTACTGCGCGAACTGGAGGCCGCCGACATCGCCGTAGCGGATCTCGCCCTGCGGCGGCCCACGCTGGACGAGGTGTTCCTGAACCTCATGCGCCGGCCGGACCGGGACCGGGAGCCTGTGTGAACACGCCCTGTTCGCCTACCACTTGGCACACCGCCGACGAACCCCAGCTGTCCCGGCTGCGCTGGTGCGCCGGGGACGCGGCGACGGTCGCCCGGCGCTATCTCCTGCACCTGCGCAGCGCCCCGGAGCGGGCCGTGATGGCCTTGGTGATCCCGCTGCTCTTCACCCTGCTGTTCGTCTACGTGCTCGGCAGCAACATGCGGCCGCCCGGCGGTGGTTCGTACGTCGACTTCCTGGTGCCCGGCATGCTCGCGCAGATGGCGGTGTTCGGCATCGCCGCCAGCGCGGCCGTGGTGGCCGAGGACAAGGAGCGGGGGATCACCGACCGCTTCCACTCGCTGCCCATGAGCCGCACGGGCGTGCCCGTCGGGCAGTCGCTCGCCGAGTGCCTCGGCGGGGTCATCACCCTGGTGCTGATGGCGGGTTGTGGGCTGCTGGTCGGCTGGCGCCCGACCGGGGTCGTGGCGGGGCTCGCCCTGCTGCTCCTCGCCCGCTACGCCTTCAGCTGGCTGGGGATGTGGATCGGCCTGGTCATGCCCTCCCGATCGGCGACCGACCTGGTCGGCATGCTGATGTTCCCGCTCACCATGATCTCCAACATCTTCGTCCCCACCGAAGGGTTGCCCACGGGGCTGCGGCTGCTCGCCGACTGGAACCCGGTGAGCGCGGTCGTGTCGGCCGTACGGGAGCTGTTCGGCAACCCCGTCGCCGCACCCGCCGACGCCGCCTGGCCGATCGCGCACCCGATCGCCGCCACGCTCGGCTGGTCCCTGCTGCTGCTCGTGGTCTTCGGCCCGCTCACGGTCGCCGCGTTCCGCGCACCCAGGCACTGAGCACCCGGACGCACCGAACATCGAAAGGAGCCTCGTGAAAGCCCTCGTGCTGGCGGGCGGCGCGGGCACGCGACTGCGCCCGATCACCCACACCTCCGCCAAACAACTCGTCCCCATCGCCAACAAGCCCGTCCTCTTCTACGGCCTTGAAGCCATCGCCGACGCCGGGATCAAGGACGTCGGGGTGATCGTCGGCGACACCGCCGCCGAGATCCGGCGGGCCGTCGGCGACGGTTCCGTCTTCGGGCTGCGGGTGACCTACCTTCCGCAGCCCCGGCCCCTCGGCCTCGCCCACGCCGTACTGATCGCCCGGGACTTCCTCGGTGACGACGACTTCCTGATGTACCTCGGCGACAACTTCATCGTCGGCGGCATCGGCGCGCTGCTCGACGAGTTCCAGTCGCACCGCCCGGACGCCCAGCTCCTGCTGACCCGGGTCCCCGACCCCAGTGCCTACGGCGTCGCGACGCTCTCCGCCGACGGACGCGTCACGGACCTGCGGGAGAAGCCGGAGCGGCCCGCGAGCGATCTGGCCATCGTCGGCGCCTATCTGTTCACCCCCGCCGTCCACGCGGCCGTCCGCGCCATCGCCCCTTCCGAGCGGGGCGAGCTGGAGATCACCGACGCGCTGCGGCTGATGCTCGCGCAGGGCCGGGACATCCGCCCGACCGTCATCACCGGGTACTGGAAGGACACCGGCACCGTCGCCGACATGCTGGAGGCCAACCGCAGTGTCCTGGAGTTGCTCGAACCCGCCGTCGAGGGCAGCGTCAGCGTCGACAGCGAACTCGTCGGCCGGGTCAGGGTGTGCGCGGGAGCGGTCGTGCGGGGTTCCCGGATCGTGGGCCCGGCGCTGATCGGCGCCGGATCGGCCATCGTCAACTCCTATGTGGGACCGTCCACTTCGATCGCCGAGAACTGCCGGATCGAGGACAGCGAGATCGAGTTCTCCATCGTGCTGAGCGAAGCGACCATCACCGGAGTGCGCCGGATCGACGCCTCCCTCATCGGCTGCCACGTCCAGGTCGCGCCCGCGCCCCGCGTGTCCACCTCGCACCGGCTGGTGCTCGGTGACCACAGCACCGTGCGGATCGCCTCATGACGCACTACCTCGTCACCGGAGCGGCCGGGTTCATCGGCTCGCATTTCGTCCGCGACCTCCTCGGACCCGCCGGTCCCCCGGACGTCGAGGTCACCGTCCTCGACGCGCTGACCTACGCCGGGGACCCGGCCAACCTTGCGCGGGTACTCGGCGATCCACGGCTGCGGTTCGTGCAGGGGGACATCACCGACGCCGCACTCGTCGAGAAGCTGCCGACGCCCGGCTCGGTGGTGGTCAACTTCGCCGCCGAAAGCCACGTCGACCGCTCCATCGCCGCCGCCGGGACCTTCGTGCACACCAATGTGCTCGGTACCCAGACCCTGCTGGACGCGGCCCTCGCCGCCGGTGCCCGGTGCTTCCTCCAGGTGTCGACGGACGAGGTATACGGCTCCATCGACGCGGGTTCCTGGACCGAGGAGGCCCCCGTCCGGCCCAACTCCCCCTACGCCGCCACGAAGGCCGCCGCCGATCTGCTCGCCCTGTCCTACGCCCGCACCCACGGGCTGGACGTGCGGATCACGCGGTGCGGCAACAACTACGGTCCGGGCCAGTACCCGGAGAAGCTGATCCCCCGCTTCGTTACCCTGCTGCTGGCCGGGCGGCCGGTGCCGTTGTACGGCGACGGCGGCAACGTCCGGGACTGGCTGCACGTGTCCGACCACTGCCGGGCCGTCCGGCTGGTCCTGGACCGCGGCACGCCCGGCGAGGTCTACAACGTCGGCGGCGGCACCCAGCTGACCAAC
The DNA here is from genome assembly GCF_033794485.1 of Streptomyces sp. MB09-02B. Taxonomy (NCBI): domain Bacteria; kingdom Bacillati; phylum Actinomycetota; class Actinomycetes; order Kitasatosporales; family Streptomycetaceae; genus Streptomyces; species Streptomyces sp. MB09-02B. Next base: position 7,854 of record NZ_JARGEE010000036.1, on the reverse strand, counting down.
CGCGAGCTGACCGGGCTGCTCCTGGACGCCTGCGGTGCCGGCTGGGACGCGGTGCGCCCGGTCGAGGACCGCAAGGGGCATGACCGCCGCTACTGCGTCGACGACAGCAAGCTGCGGCGCCTCGGCCACCGGCCCCGAGTCCCCTTCGAACAGGGCCTTGCGGAGACCGTCGACTGGTACCGCCGGCTCATCGAACACCCCGCGAGAAGGAAGTGACCCGTGCGTGTCCTGTTCGCCGCCTTTCCCGTCGCGGCCCGTGCCTTCCCGGTGCCCCCGCTCGCCTGGGCGCTCCAGAACGCGGGCCACGAGGTGCGCGTCGCCACTCACCCGGACCTGGTGCGCGGGGTGACCGAGGCGGGACTCGCGGCCGTCCCGGTGGGACTGGGCGAGGACCTCGCCGCGCTGACCGACCTCAGCCGCAACCCCGCCCTGGCCGGCCACCCCGGGGGCGGACTGCACATCGACCCGGGGGACTGCCCCGACTGGGGCGCCCAGTGGTACCGGACCACCCGCGCCTTCGCGGCCCTGCGCCCCCTGCTGGAGGAGTTGACCGGCACCGTCGTCCGCTGGCGGCCCGACCTGGTGCTGTGGGACCCCTTCTGCCTCCCGGCCGCCGTCGCCGCCCGCGTGGGCGGCGCCGCCCACGCCCGGCTGCTGTGGGGCCGCGACAACATCGCCTGGCTGCACGGGCGTGCGGCGCGCTACCGGGACCAGGCCCCCGGCGGCGGCTTCCCGGAGCCGCTGGAGGAGACCATGCAGCAGCTCCTCGAACCCTACGGACTGCCCTACGCCGACGAACTGGCCCTCGGCCAGTGGACCGTCGACCCCATGCCGCCTGGGATGCGGCTGTCCGCTCCGGGCGTCCGGTACGAGAACGTGCGCTGGGTGCCGTACGGCGGTGGCGGCAGCGTCCCGGAGCGGCTGCGCGGCCGGCCGCTGCGACCGCGGGTCTGGGTGGCGGGGGAGGAGTTCGCGGACGCCCTGCGGGAGCTGGACATTGAGCTGGTCGGCCCGCTGGACGTCCCCTGGGCGCGGCTTCTCCCGAGCTGCTCGGCGGTCGTCCACCACGGCGGTGCCGAGGTCTTCGCGTCGGCCGCCGCGGCGGGCGTGCCCCAGTTGATCGTGCCGGAGCCGGCCTGGGACGAGGAGGCGGCGGCCGTACAGCTCGTACGTAAAGGCGCCGGAGTCGCCCTCCAGCGAGGGGAGTCGAGCCCCGAGTCGCTGCGGGCGGCTCTGCGGTCGGTTCTCCAGGACTGCCGGGAGGGCGCTGCCGTCTGGCGCGACGAGCTGGCGCGGCTTCCGGGGCCCGCCGAACTCGTCCCGGTGCTGGAGAAGCTGACCCGCCATCACCAGCGGATCTGAGACCCCGGCCCCCACACCAGTGGGAGACCGGGCCCGCCCGCGTCTTCTCGGCGGAGGCAGGAATGCAGACTGCCGACGGACGACCGGGGCGGGGGCCCGCTGACACGATCGACCTCACGACTCGCCCGGGGCGCGCACGCCCGACCAGCAGAACGCGGAGTCCTCCACCATGCAGAGCACGATCGCGGCCATGCGCCCGCGGATGAGAACCGGCGTCTTCTTCACCCCCGCCCCCGAAGGGGACGGTGTGCTGCTGACCAAGGGCAGCGACATCGTCACCTTCCAGGGCGCCTCGACCTACGCGTGGCTGGAGAAACTGTCCCCGCACCTCGACGGCAGACACAGCGTCGGCGACCTCACCGCGAGCATGCGGCCCGCGACCCGGCAGATGGTCGAGCGGCTCGTCGGCGCGCTGCACGAGGCCGGACTGGTCCGCGATGTCGGCGAGGACGAGGAACACACCCTGTCCGAGGTCGAGTTGGAGGCGTACGCCACCGAGATCGCCTTCGTCGAGTCGTTCCGCTCCTCGCCCGCGCTGCGCTTCCAGCGGTACCGCCGTACCCGGCTCCTGGTCCTCGGCGCGGGCGCGGTGCTCTCCGCCACCGTGGAGGGCGCCCTGCTCACGGGCGTGGCCCGGGTCTCGGCCCTGACCACCGGTGGGGAGGAGCCGGGGGTGGGCGTGCGGCTCAAGGAACTCGCCGACGAGGCCCGGGACCGTGCGGTGGAACAGCACCTGGACCACGGATCGCTGGACGTCACTGACACGGCGGCGCTGCGGCACGCGGTCGAGGCCGCCGACCTTGTCCTGTACGCGGCCGACCGCACCGGTCCCGGGCACCTCACGGCCGTCGACCTCGCCTGCGCGGAACTCGGCCGGACCCTGATCGCCGTGACCCTCCTCGGCGAGGAGGCGTGGATCGGGCCGGTGTGCCCGGCGGACCGCCCCGCGATGCGCTGGGAGAGGTTGTGGCGGAGACTGGGCAGTCCGGTGGCGGAGACACGAAGCGACCTGCTCACCGGCCCCGTCCCGGGCATCGTCGCCAACCACCTGGTGTTCCGCGCCTTCGAGCACGTCACCGGGGTCGCGGAGGAGGACACCCCGGCGGCCGGTGCCGTCCGCGTCGACCTGGAGACGCTTCAGACCTCCGTCCACCGGCTCGCCGAAGCGCCGGACGCTTCCAACGGCGGCGAACTCGCCGAACGGGTAGGTGCGTTGACCGATGAGTGGCTCGGGGTGCTGGGGCCGGTGTCCGAGGGGCACTACGAGCAGTTCCCACTGCGGGTCGTCCGCGTCGCAGTCGCCGACCCCGGGCGCCCCGGGGAGTCCTTCCCGGTGTGGGGCGCGGGGGCCGACTTCGCGCAGGCCCAGGACGCCGCGCTGCGGCACGGACTCGCCGCGTACGCCGTCCGCGCGGGCGCGCTGTCGGCGGACGGCCCGGTGACCGGGTTCGCGGCGGCGGACGGCACGGTCAGGGACGTGCCGGCGGACGAGGTGTTCGGGCATCTCCCCGTCGGCACGGGCGCTGGTGCGACACGGGACGACGCCGTGGAGCGGGCGCTGCTGGACCATCTCGTGCGACGGGTGCCGACGGAGCGGCAGGAGCCGGTGGCACTCGCCGACCTCCGACTCGACGACTCCGCAGGCCGGTTCCGCGATCTGCTGCTCACCACAGGCGAGGAACTGTCGGCGTATGCGCTCCGGGCTCCCGCCGGGGTCACCGCCTACGCCTTCCGTCTCGGTGACGCGGAGACCGGGCTGACCGAGCGCGGGGCCGGCTTCACCCCCGCCGAGGCCGCCGCGTCCGGCCTGGGGCGCCTGCTGCTGGCCCACCAGTCCCACGCGCATGACCAGACCGAGTACGCGCCCTCGCCCGAAGTCTCCCTGTGGGCCCCGCCCGAGGGCGCCGACGGAGAACGGCACCGCCCGCTCGTCGAGGCCCTGCGCGCCGACGGACTCGAACCCGTCGTCGTACCGCTGGACCAGGACCCGGCCGTGCACGCTGTACTGCCGCATCTCGTCCGGGTGGTGCTGCTCGATGCGTGAGCACCCCACCGGCCCGGTCGCCCTGCTCGGCGACGGCGGACTGCTCGACCGGGCCACCGCCACCGTCCTGGCCCGCTCCTTCCCGCTGGTACGGCTGGACCGCGGCGCGCTCGCCGACGTGCTCGGCTCCTGCGCCGCTGTCCTGGTGGCCTCGGACTCCGCCGACATGACAGGCTACGCCGAGATCCGCAAGGCCGCGGAGGCGGCCGGGGTCCCCTGGATCCCGCTGAACACCGGGGCGGACGCGATCCATGTCGGACCCGTCGTCGGGGACGCCTGCCCGACCTGCGCCGACTGGCGCCGCCGCCTCGCCCGCGACAAGGCCCAGCACCACGAGACCCTGCGCGCCCGCCACGGCACCGCCCTGTCCACCCGGCTCACGCCGCTGCGCACCCGGATGGCGGCGGCCGTGGCGGCCGAACTCGCCGTCGGCCTCCTCCGGTCGACCCTGACCGGCGGACCCCTGCCGCAGGACGCCGCCGATCGCGCGGGCACCGCCGAGGGCCGCCGGCCGGGCGACCGGTTCCTCCGCGTCGAACTCGCCTCGCTCGCCGTCAGCTCCCACCGCTACCTGCCGTACACGCTCTGCGCGGACTGCGGCGGTCTGCCGCCCGACGGTCCCGAGGCGGCACGGATCGCCCCGGCCGCCCGCCCCAAGCCCGCGCCCGATGTCTTCCGGGTGCAGAACGTTGTGGCGCGCGAACAGGAGTTGTACGACATCTACGTGGACCGGGCCGCTGGTGTCGTGCCGTCCGTGGACGACGAGCGAGGCGGGCCGCTGCCGCGCGCGGTGGCCCCGCTCAGCTCCCTGCGCGGCAACAGCTCGCAGCACGGGTGGGGCCGTACGACCGACTACCGCACCTCCCGGATCACCGCCGTGCTGGAGGCACTGGAGCGGTTCGGCGGGGAGCAGCCGCGGGGGCGGCGCACCACGGTCACGGCGAGCAGGCGGGAGCTAGGGGAAAGCGCCCTGGACCCGCACCTCTTCGGGCTCTACCCCGATGACCGCCACGACCTGCCCGGCTTCCCCTACATCCGGTACCACGAGGACCTGGTGATGCCCTGGGTGTGGGGCTGGTCCTTCGCCCGCGCCGAGCCGGTGCTGGTCCCGGAGCGGTATGCCTACTACGCGGCGCACAGCCACGACGACCCGCGTTTCGTCTACGAGATCTCCAACGGCTGCGCCATGGGCGGCTGTCTGGAGGAGGCCGTCCTGTGCGGGCTGCTGGAGGTGGCCGAACGGGACGCCTTCCTGATGACCTGGTACGGGCGGATGCCGATCCCGCGCGTCGACCCGGACTCAGCGCGGGACCGCTCGATCCCCATGATGATCGAGCATCTGCGCCACCGGACGGGGTACGAGGTCCGCCTCTACTCGGCCACCCTGGAACAGGGCGTCCCGTGCTTCTGGGCGGTCGGTCTCGACACGCTCGGCGACGCGGGCAGACCGCGCGTCCTGTGCGCGGGCGGCTCCGCGCTGCTGGCCGAGAAGGCCGTCGTCAACGTCCTGCACGAGACGGCACATCTGCTGGAGCACGCCAAGATCTACGACGTGGCGGAGCGGGAACGCGCCGCACGCATGGTGCGCGACCCGTCCCTGGTAAAGGTGATGGGCGACCACTCCGTGCTCTACAGCCACGAGGACGCCTTCGACCGGTTCGACTTCCTGCTGGGAGAGCGCGAGGCACGGCCGTTCGCGAGCTTCGAGGAGCGGTGGGGGTGGCCCGCGCACACCGATCTGCGGGCGGACCTGGAGGAGATGCTCCGCCGCTATCTGGACCGGGGCCTGGACGTCGTGGTCGTGGACCAGACGACCCCGGAACACCGGGCGGGCGGCTTCGCCTGCGTCAAGGTGATGGTGCCGGGCACCCTGCCGATGACGTTCGGGCACCAGAACCGGCGGGTCGACGGAATCCCGCGGCTGCTGACCGTGCCGTACGAACTCGGCTACCGCGACCGTGTGCTGACGCCCGAGGACATCAACCCCCACCCCCACCCGTTCCCGTGAGGACCCCGCGGATGACTGCCGTCGAAGGGGTCGACCGGGCCCCCGAGCCGCCCGGCGCACGGTACTGGCACCGGTCCCTGCACGACTACGCCGACCTGATCGGGCGGGGGCCGGGCGGCAGGGAGGGCGCGCCAGAGGAACCGGAGCGGTTCACTCGCCACGGCTCGCTGCCCCGGTATCCGCTGCCTTCGCCGCCCCAGACGCTCGGCACGCTGAGCCGGGCCCTCGGCGACGGCACCGGGAGCCCGCCCGCGCCGAGCGCCGACCTCCACTCCGCGCTGCTCCACTACACCTGCGGTGTCCTGCGCACCGAGTTCGGCCCCACCGCCCGCTGGCCCTACCACCGGGCCGCCCCCTCCGCCCGCTGCTTCGCGCCGGTGGAGATGTACCTGTGGACGCCGGGCCACGACGGACTGCCCACGGGAGTCTACGCCTACGACCCCGCGCACCACGCCCTCGTCCTGCTGCGGGCCGGCGACTTCCGATCCCTGCTCGGCGCGGCGCTCGGCACGGACCTCGGGGGTGCGGTGGGCGTGCTGCTGCTGTCCACGGTCTTCTGGCGCACGGCGTTCCGGTACGGGGCGTACGCGTACCGGCTGTGCGCGCAGGAGACGGGTCTGGTGGCCGGCAACGCGCTCATGGTCGCGGGCGCGCTCGGTGTGCAAGGACACGTGCGGCACCAGTTCCTCGACGGGCCGCTGGAGCGGCTGATCGGGGTCTCGCGTCCGGAGGAGAGTGTGGCCGCGGTGGTGCCGTTGTACGCGGGGCGCAGGGGCCCTGACCTGGCGTCCCGCGAGGCGGAGGTGGCGTTGACGCCGCTGCCCGGTCGTCCCGCCACCGGTGTCGGCGCGCTCGCCGACCTCGTCGAGCTGGACACCGCCGCCCGCCTCAACGACACGGCGTCCTTCGCCCGGCTGCCCCACGAGGAGCACGCGCCCGCCGCGCCCGCCCCGGCCGGGGAACTCGCCGACTGTCTGCGCGGACGCACCTCGGGCGCACCGGCGTTCCACCCGAAGCCGCGGCCGGTGCCGGTGGCGGCCGTGCTCGACGCGGTCCTGCCCGCCTTCACGCCGTACGGGTCCGACGCCGTGCCGGAGGGTTCCGCGCCGCCCGTGCGGGCGCACCTGTGGGCGGTCGATGTGACCGGGGCCGAGGACGGAGTGCACGAGGTGACCGCACACGGTCTACGGCACCTCGGTCCCGCGCAGGCCGCCGGCCTCGGTCTGGAGGCGGCCAATATCGACTACCGCACGGTGAACGCCGTCGTCTTCCTGTCGGTGCCCGCCCGCCGAGGCCAAGTGGCCTTCGGCGACCGGGGGTTCCGGGTGTTGCACCACGAGGCGGGCGTCGTCGCGCAGCGGCTGTGCGTGCTGAGCGCCCGGTCCGGGCTCGCCGCGCGGATCCACAACGGCTACGCCGCCGGACCGCTCGCCCACGCGCTGCGTCTGCCGCCGGGCCACGAGCCGGTGTTCCAGATCGCCCTCGGCACCCCCGGCGCCGACGAGCGCTATCTGATGTCCGTCCCGCACTGGAGGGCCACATGACGTCCTCGACAGCCTCGGCCGCCCTGGTGTACTTCGACTCCGGCCACCAGCCGCCGGACGCTCTGCCCGCGGCCGACCCGCTCCGGCTTCCGCCGGTCCACAAGCGTTACCCGACGGCGCGCCGTCGGCCGTTGCCGGACCGACCGGATCCCCGGGACGCGGAACCGCTCCGGCGTCTGTCCTGGCTGCTGCACCGGGCGGGCGGACTGACCCGGATGCGCTGGATGAGCGGCATCATGCCGCTCGGCCTCGGCAGTCCCGCCGCCCGCCGGAGGCTCCTGTCACCCGGTCGTACCGCCGCCGCCTCCGGCTCCCGCTACCCCGTGGAGTTCTACCTCGCGCATCCCGCCCTGGACGGTCTCCCCGCCGGACTCTCCCACTACGACCCGGTCCACCACGCCCTGGAGCACCTGCGCGCGGACGACGGACGTCACCTGGTCACGCCCCTGCTCGCCGAACCGCCGGCGCGGGAACCGGAGTTTGTCCTGCTGCTGGGCAGCGTGCTGTGGCGCAACATGGCCAAGTACGGAGTCTTCGGCTACCGCCTCCAGAGCCTCGACGTGGGGGTGGCGGCCGCGCAGACGGTGGCCGCGGCCGAGGCGACGGGCCTGACGGCGACCGTCCATCTGCGCTACGAGGACGCCGCGTTGGACGAACTGCTCGGCCTCTCCTCCTTCGCGGAGAGCGTGTTCGCGGTGATCACCCTGCACCGGCCGGACGCACCCGCAGCGGCGCCTTCCACACGCCGCCACGCCGAGGTGCCCGCCGCCGAGCCCGACCCGATGCCCATCACCGAGATCCCCGCCCTGGCCGAGGCCACCGCCCTGCACGCCGCCATCCGACGCGCCGCACCGGGGGACTTCGGCGACCGCCCGGCCCCCTGGCCGCTCCCCGAC
>NZ_JARGEE010000369.1:0-9135 GCF_033794485.1 Streptomyces sp. MB09-02B | reverse complement strand
GAAGACCCGCTCCAGGGGCAGTTCGGCGCCGGGCCCGTGGGTCTCTCCGCCGCCCTCGCCCTACGCGCCCACGACCTCCCCGTCACCCTCCTCGAAGCCGACCCCGAGGGCCGTGAACGCCCCGGCAGCCGCGCCCTGTTCGTGCACCGCGAGACCTTGCAGCTGTTGGAGGAGATCCGCCCCGGGCTCGCGGCCGAGATCGCCGCGTACGGGCAGACCTGGCACACCAAGCGCACCCTCTACCGGGGCCGCGAGGTCTACGCCCGCACCTTCCCGCCGCCCACCGGCACCCCGCCCTTCACCAGCCTCCGGCAGGTCGACACCGAGCGCTTCCTGCTCGCCGCCTGCCGGGACGCCGGCGTGGAGTTCGTGTGGGACGCCCGGATCACCGCCGTACGGACCGACCCGGACGGGGTGACCCTCACCGGCGAGGACGGCCGGACCTGGACAGGGCCCCACGCGATCGCCGCCGACGGCGCCCGCTCGGCGGTACGCCGCGAGCTGGGCATCCCGCTGGAGGGCACCCACGGCGAGGGCTTCCACGTCGTCGTGGACCTCGCCGACATCCCCGGCGCCGAACTGCCCCTGGAGCGGGTCTTCCACTACGAACACCCGGCACTCGGCGGCCGCAGCATCATGCGGGTGCCGTTCACCGGCGGATTCCAGCTCGACCTGCAGTGCCGCGACGACGACGCGACGCAGGACCACGGCACCCGCGAGGCCGTACGCCGCTGGCTGCCCGAGGTCGTCGGTGACGGCTACGACGAGCGGATCCTGTGGGTCTCCACCTACCGCTTCCTGCGCAAGGTCGCCGCCGACTTCACCGACCCGCACCGCCGGGTGCTGCTGGCCGGCGAGGCCGCGCACCTCTTCCCGCCGTTCGGGGCACGCGGTATGAACAGCGGCATCGCGGACGCGGTCGCCGCGGCCCACGCGATCGCGGAGGGGACCCCCGGGGCGGTCGGCTCCTTCGCCGAGATCCGGCGCGCGGCGGGCCTGTTCAACAGCGCCGCCGCCGGCACCGCCCTGGACCATCTGCGGCCCCGGCGCCGTATCGTCCGTGTCAAGCAGCGGGCGGCGGCGGCCCTGGCCCCGATGGTCCCCCGCTGCGGTGCCTGGCTGGAGCACGCCCCCTACGGCCCCCGGCACGGCGCCCCGGCCGTCGCGGGCCGCAAGTACTGAACCGGAAAGACCCACAGGAGCACTGAGTGACACCACCCGCCATCGCGGAAGGTCTGCTGACCTGGTCACCCGAACACGGCCTCGTCCCCGGCCAGGCACTGGGCGGACGCCTCCTCGTAGCGGACTCGTGGCTGCTGCGCGACGGACGGGTGCGCGGCTTCGACCGGCACCGCGAACGGTTCGTGCGGTCCTGCGGCGAGTGCGGCGCGCCGCCCCTGGCGCGGGTTGTCGACTTCTGGCAGGACATGACCCGTGCCCTGCCGCGCACGGGGGAGTGGTTCCCCCGCGTGGAACTCGTCGCCGGATCACTGGAGTTGAGGCTGCTGCTCCGGCACGCCCCGCCCCTCACCGCCGAGATCGAGGTGTGGGCGGCGGGACAGCCCGACCCGCGCACCGTGCCCCGCCGCAAGGGCCCGGACCTGGACGCCCTGGCCCGGGTGCGCAGAAGGGCGTCCGGCGCCGACGCCGACGAGGCCGTCCTCATCGCGCCCTCCGGCCTGGTGCTGGAGGGCGCGAGCAACAGCCTGCTCTGGTGGGAGGACGACACCCTCTGTCTGCCGCCGCCCCGGCTGCCCCTCCTCGCCGGTGTCACCAAGGCCCTCGTCCTGGAGCACGCCGCCCGCACCGGAGTCCAAGTCGCCCACCGCGAACGTTCCCTGGCCGAGCTGGACGGCCATGAGGTGTGGCTCGTCAACGCCCTGCACGGCATCCGCCCGGTCGTCGCCTGGACCGGACGACCGATGACCCCCGGCCGGGCCGTCCACGCCCCGCGCTGGCGACGATGGCTGGATGATCTTATGGAGCCGCTGCCGGACCACTGAATTCACAGAGATATACGGGCGCGGAGAAGCGCCGGGCCGAAGGGAATTCGGCCCGGCGCTGAAAGTCGTTCGCTGCGTTGCTTCGAGGAATCCCCGGGAATCCTTTCCCGGGGATTCGGTGCTACTTCTGGGCCGGCTGGTAGGCCCCCGGAACCATGCGCGTCGCGATGGCGATCCGGTTGTACGCGTTGATCACGGTGGCCGCCCAGATCAGCGCCGCGACCTGCTGCTCGTCGAACACCTCGGCCGCCTCGGCGTACACGTCGTCCGGTACCTGCCCGTCGTGGACCAGCGTCACCGCCTCGGTCAACGCCAGGGCGGCGCGCTCGCGGGCGGTGAAGAAGGGGGTCTCGCGCCAGGCGCTGAGCGCGTAGATCCGCTGCTCCGTCTCGCCCTGCGCGCGGGCGTCCTTGGTGTGCATGTCCAGGCAGAAGGCGCAGCCGTTGATCTGCGAGGCACGAATTCTGATCAGTTCCAGGATCTCCGGCTCGACCTTCGCGTCCCGGGCCGCGGAAACAGCGGCACCGTGCAGGGAGCCCATCGCCCCGGAGACATCGGGGGTAATTTTCTTCAACGCCACGCGAGTTATGGATTCGCTGTTGCTCATGGGGGTAACTCTATATCCGAATTCCCGGCTGTGTAACTGTTTCGTCTCAGCGTGGGCTCTCCCACAACCGCCGCCGCCGGTCGCCTGTCTAGGCAGGCAGGACCTACAAATCACTCGAAAGGGAAAGGTCAGCCATGGGGGACATAGGCAGAAGAGGCGCCGTAGCGCTCACGATCACCGCACTGCTGACACCGCTCACGCTCGCGCTCGGCACCGCGCCCGCGCAGGCGGCGAGTTGTACGACGTCGACGGGGCCCTACCAGAAGCAGGTCGAGAAGTTTCTCGGCCGGACGGTCGACGGCAAGCAGTCGGCCGGCGACTGCAAGGCGATCAAGGCCTTCCAGACCAAGCACGGCATCACCCCGAACGCCGGCTACGCGGGTTCCGTCACCTGGGGCGTGATGGACCTCATGAACAAGCAGAAGGCCGTGGGCAAGAACCCCAACAAGGACGGCAAGTGCCCGACCAACAAGGGCCGCATCGCCTGTGTCAACCTCACCCTCCAGCTCAGCTGGATCCAGGACGGCAAGAAGCTCGTCTACGGCCCCGTCCCGGTCCGCACCGGGCGCAACGGCGACGAGACCCGCACCGGCCTGAAGAAGATCTACTGGCGCAACATCGACCACGTGTCGTCGATCTATCACGTGCCCATGCCCTACGCCCAGTTCTTCGACGGCGGCCAGGCCTTCCACTCCGCCGGCGTCAGCATGTGGAACCCGCCGGGTTCCCGCGGCTGCGTCAACATGACCAAGACGGACGCCAAGAAGTACTGGTCGCTGCTGAAGAAGGGCGACGACGTCTTCGTGTACGGCCGCAAGCCGGGCACCTGACGGGCAGCCAGGAGCCCGGCCCGACGACCGTGCCGAAACGTCACGCCGGGGGCGTCACGCCTCGAAACGTCACGCCTCGGGGGCGTCCCCGAAGTCCGGGATCTCCAGCCGTACCCCACCCTGCCGCGCGGACTCGTGCGCGACGATCCCCGGCAGGGTGTAACGGGCCGCCACCCAGGCGTTCACCGACGGCAGCGTCCGGGTGTTGACGGCGGTCACGAAGTCGTCCACCAGGAAGTGGTGGCTGCCCTCGTGCCCGTTGTGTAGATGGTCGAACTCCCGCGGCAGCCGCGACCGGTCGTGCACCGGCGCCGACCCAGAGGTGAAGGCGGCCCGCAGATCCGGCGCGATGTGCTGGAGCGAGGGATCGTCCGGGGACAGGGTGGGCTTGGGCTCCAGCAGCTCACTGATGTCCTCGACGCCCTTCTTGTCCTGCCAGAACGCCACCGTCGCGAGCTGCTCCATGCTGGCGTCCGTGCCGAAGAACCGGAAACGCGACTCCCGTATCTGCGAGGGGTAGCCGACCCGCCGGAACTCGTTCGTACGGAACGAACCCCCGCCCGCCACCTCGAACAGCGCGGTCGCGTTGGAGAAGTCGTTGCCGAACTGGCTCACCTCCCTGTCGAACACGCCGTCACCGCGCCCGTCCACGACGCCGATCGCGGAGACGCTGACCGCGTGCGTCTGCCAGGCGCCCAGCACCCCTCCCACCGAGTGCGTCGGGTACAGCAGCGGCGGATAGCTGGCGGTCCGCTTCCAGTCCTCGCCGCCGCTGTACTGGTAGGCCTCGTAGAACCCCAGATCCATGTCGTGGACGTAGTCGCCCTCGGCGTAGAAGAGCCGCCCGAAGGCGCCCTCCGCGATCTGGTTGCGGGCGTGCACGGTCGCCGGGTTGTACTGACTCGTCTCACCCATCATGTACGTCAGGCCGGTCGCCCGGACCGCGTCGATGATCGCCGCGATCTCGTCGGCGGTGATCGCCATGGGGACCGCGGAGTAGACGTGCTTGCCGGCGTTCAGGCCCTGGAGGACCAGCGGCCCGTGCGTCCAACGCTGGGTGAAGATCGCGACGGCGTCGACCGCCTTCGACTCCAGCATCGCCTCGTACGACGGGAAGGTGCCGGCCAGCCCCTGGGCGGCCACGAGGGTTTCGGCCCGCTCGGGCAGCAGATCGGTGACGTAGACGTCGCCGACGCCGGGGTGCGCCTGGAACAGCGTGGCGAACTGGCCGGAGAACTGGCCGGCGCCCACGATGCCGAGGGAGAACGTCATGTGCGGAGTGTCCTTCACTGGTCGAGAATCAGATTGATCTGGTCGTTGGTCTCGTCGAGGCCGCTCACCGGCGCCCCGCCCCCGTAGATGTCCTCCATCGCGGGCTGCATGAGCGCGGTGACGTCGGCCGCGTAGTTGGTGATCGGGTAGGAGAAGGTCCGGAAGTTCTTCTTGTCCGCCACGGGTTCGGTGAAGGCCGAGACGTCGAGGCCCTTCTTCTCGTACGCCGCGACGGCGGCCTCGGTGCCGGCCGGGGTGGCGGGGAAGACGACCCCGTACCGGCCGACCGTGGTCTGGCAGGCGTCGGAGGCCAGGTACGCCACCCATTTCCGGGCCCCCGCCTTGTTCCTGGAGGCCTTGGTGATGGAGTCGGCGAGACCGTTCATCATGGTGGCCCGCACGCCGCTCGGCCCGGCCGGAGTGACGGCCGAGCCGATCTCCATGCCCTTGAAGCCGGCGTAGGTGGAGATCATCCAGGCGCCGTCGAAGGTGGCCGCGGCCTTGCCCGCCGCCACCTGGGTGTTGGCCTGGTTGGACTGGACGTTGTAGTCGGAGAAGGGGACCATGTAGCCCTTCTCCGCGAGCCCGAAGTACCACTTGACGACGGACTGGAACGTCGCGCTGTCGTACTGGTACTCCGTGCCCCAGCGGGCCCTGTCCGTGTAGTTCCACCCGGCAGACCCGGTGAAGGGGCTCCACTGGGTCTGTCCGTCGGCGTATCCGCCGCCGTTGCTCGCCAGGCCGTAGACCTCGACGTCGTTCTTGTCGAAGCCCGGCTCGTCGCCCCGCCTGCCCTTGCCGTCGACGGTGAGGTGGGCGACGGCCTTCTCGAAGGTGCCGCCGTCCTCGGGGTTCCAGGAGAGGGCGTCGAGCTCGTCGGCCGTGAGTCCCGCGTCCTTCGCCATCTCCTTGTTGTAGAACAGCGCGACGGTGTCCCAGTCCTTGGGGGAGCCGTAGCGGTGGCCGTCCTGGCCGATCCAGTTGGCGGCGAGGCCCGGCTGGTAGTCGGAGTCCTCGATGCCCAGGTCGTCGAGCGGTTCCAGCACCTCCAGATCGGCGAACTGGCCGAACTTCTGGATGTGGTCGGTGAACACGTCCGGCTGGGTGCCCGCGATGAACCCGGCGGTGAGCTTGGTCCAGTAGTCGCTCCAGCCCAACTGGCTGATCTTCACCGTCAGTCCGGGGTTCTCCTTCTCGAACCCCTTGGCGCAGGCCTGGTAGGCGGGCAGCTGGTTGGCGTCCCACAGCCAGTACGTCACCGTCCCCGAGGACGCCCCGGTGCCGTCGCCCTGGGCGCAGCCGGTCACCAGGGACAGTGTCAGTGCCCCGGCCCACGCGGTCAGCGTACGAAGTCGCATGTCGGTTCCCTCACTTGATCCCGGTTCACTTGATTCCGGTGAAGCCGATGGAGCTGACGATGCGGCGGGCGCACGCGGCGAAGAGCACCAGCATCGGCAGCGCGGCGATCAGCGTCGCCGCCGTGAGCCCCGACCAGTCCACGCCGGTCGCCGGGGTCTGCGCCCGGAAGATCGCCAGCGCCACGGTCAGCACCCGTGAGTCGTCGCTGTAACTGACCATCAGCGGCCAGAAGTAGTCGTTCCAGGAGGTGATGTACGTCAGCACGGAGAGCGTGAGGATCGGGGTGGACGCCATCGGCAGGATCACCCGGAAGAAGATCCTGATCTTCCCTGCCCCGTCCAGCAGCGCCGCCTCCTCGACCTCGTGCGGGACGTTCATGAAGAACTGCCGCAGGAAGAAGACCGCGAACGGGGTCATGAACAGGCTGGGCAGCGCGATGCCGAGGAGCGAGTCGACCAGGTGCAACTGCTTGATGAGCACGAAGTTCGGCAGCAACGTGAAGATGGTCGGCACCATCAGCCCCGCCAGGAACAGCCCGAACACCTGGTCACGGCCGCGCCAGCGCAGCCGTGCGAAGGCGTAGGCGGCCATCGCGGAGAAGAAGATCTGACAGCCGGTGATCAGCGTCGACACGAACACGGAGTTGAGCAGGTAGCGCCAGAAGTCGAGTCCGCCGCCGGCCCCGCCCTGCGCGATCGCCTCCTCGGCGGACTGCAGGCCGAGGGCCCGCTCGAAGCCGCTGGTGGTGAGATCGACGGGCAGCGGGTTCGCGGGGTCCGCGTTCAGCCCGGCGTTGGTGGAGAGCGCCGTGCGCAGGATCCAGTAGAAGGGCAGCAGGGTGATGAGCACGATCAGGCCCATCACGGTCCAGGCGGCGGCCCGTCCGACGGAGGGCCGGCGCTTCGGCGGCCGTACGGCCGGCCGTGTCGTCGGGGGCGCGGCCGGTGCGGCCGGTGGGGTCAAGGTGGCCATGCGGGTGTCTCCCTTCCGTCAGCCGAGGTCGCTCTGTCCGGCCCGGGTGAGCCGGTACTGCAGGACGGTGATGGCGCTGAGCACCACCAGCAGGGCGACGGACATCGCCGAGGCGTAGCCGAACTGGAAGCGGCCGAAGGCGGAGCCGTAGATGTAGTACTGCAGGACGTTCGTGGCGTTCGCGGGGCCGCCCGCCGTGGTCACCGCCACGGTGTCGAACACCTGGAACGAACCGATCACCGTCATGATCAGCACCACCGCCAGCACGGGCCGCAGCAGCGGCATGGTGACCCGCCAGAACATCCGCCACTCGCTCGCGCCGTCCACCCGCGCCGCCTCGTACACGTCGTTCGGGATCGCCTGGAGCCCGGCGAAGAGGAGGAGCGCGGTGTAGCCGACGTGCCGCCACACGTTGATCAGGGCGATGGTGGGGATCGCCCAGGTCTCGTCGGCGAGGAACGGGATGCGGTCCGCGCCGAGCGCGCCGATGATCTCGTTGCCGATGCCCAGCTGGGTGTCGAGGATCCACAGCCAGACCAGACCCGCCACCACGTTCGACATCAGATACGGCGTGAGCACGATGCCGCGCAGCAGTGAAGACTGGGTCAGCCGCTGGAGCAGTACGGCGATGGCGAGCGCGGCGACCGTCTGCACGCCGATGTTGAGCACCACGTACTCGACCGTGACGGCCAGTGAGTCCCAGAAGATCGGGTCGTTGACCATCCGGACGTAGTTGTCCAGGCCCACCCATTCCGCCGGGGTGAGCAGGTTGAAGCGGGTGAAGCTCAGGTAGATGCCGCGCAGGGTCGGCCAGAGCAGGAAGACCAGGAAACCGAGCATCGCCGGGGCGACGAAGACGGCGGCGAGGACGCCGTCGCCCCGCCTGCTGCGGGTCGGTGGACTGCTGGAGGCGATGGTCATCGGTACTCCCTCATCGGCGGTGGTGCCTCTGACTCCGGTCACTTACTTTCGCTGCGAAAGAATTGCGCCGTCAAGGGGTGGGGCGACAACTTCTGAAGACGGTTTGGGCGGGCCCGAAGCGGTTATGTTGTTTCCGTAGCGAAAGAAAAAAGGTGTGGGAGTCTGGCCTCCATGACCGCAGTCGATGTCAGCTGGCCACCGCTCAGTCCCGGAGAACGCGCGGTGGCGATCGAGGTGCTCGTGCACGGCCCGCTCTCGCGCACGGACCTGGCCCGGCGCCTCGGCCTGTCCGCCGGAAGCCTCACCCGGCTGACCAAACCGCTGATCGAGTCCGGGCTGCTGGTCGAGACAGCCGAGGGTGCCGCGCTCCCCGAGGTCCGGCAGGGCCGCCCCTCACAGCCGCTGGACATCGTCGCGGAGTCCCGCTCGTTCGTCGGCTTCAAGATCACCGACGACATGGTGTACGCCGTGGTCACCACGCTGCGCAGCGAGATCGTGACCCGCCACGACCGCCCGCTCCCCACGCACGAGCCGGAGCGGGTCGCCGACCTCCTCGCCGAGATGACCGCCGAACTCTCCCGTACGCACCCCTCGTTGGCCGGCATCGGCATCGGGGTCGGCGGACTCGTCCGGCGTCGCGCGGTGGTCGGGGAGTCGCCGTTCCTGTCCTGGCGCGACGTGCCGCTGGCCGAACTCGTCGAGGAGCGCACCGGTCTGCCCGTGGTCGTCGAGAACGACGTCGCCGCGCTCGTCGAGGCCGAGACCTGGTTCGGCGCGGGGCGCGGACTCGACCGGTTCGTCGTCCTCACCATCGGCGCGGGCATCGGCTACGGGCTGGTGCTGGGCGGCAGGCGTGTGCCCTACGCCGAGGAGGACCGGGGCTTCGGCCGCCACTGGATCGTGGACCCGAACGGGCCGCTCACCCCCGACGGGGAGCGCGGCAGCGCCGTCTCGCTACTGAGCATCCCCAGCGTCCGGTACCAGGTGCGGGCGGCGACGGGGCGTGAGGTGTCGTACGAGGAGGTCCTGACCGGCGCGGCCGAGGGGGAGCCGATGTGCGCGCGGGTCGTCGGCGAGGCCGGGCGGGCACTGGGGATCCTGGTGGCGCAGATCGCGAACTTCGTGATGCCGCAGAAGATCCTGCTGGCGGGGGAGGGGGTCGGGCTGATGG
>NZ_JARGEE010000368.1:0-9138 GCF_033794485.1 Streptomyces sp. MB09-02B | reverse complement strand
GGGGGGTTCGGAGATTGTGATAAGAGCAGGGCTCGGGCGCGGGCGGGCCGTCGGTGGCTCTCGGCGCAGGCGGCGCAGGTCGGCGCGTACGGCCGCCACGACGGCGCGGCCCAGGGGTCCCGAGTCGGCGTCCAGGTCCAGCTCCGGCGCGGTCACCCGGCCGCGGCCGTCCACCCGGAGGCTCCAGGCGTGGCCCGCGACCCGGCCGTCGACCAGGCAGACGGCGGCACCGGAGGCGGCGAGGGCGCCGAGCCTGCGGGCCTGGTCCGGGGTGGGGGCGGCGCAGACGACCACGGTGGTGGCGGCGCGACCCGGCTCCCCGATCTCCTCGGGCTCCTGGACCCCGGCCTCCCCGGCGTCGTCCGTGCCGCTCGGGGCGGAGGCCCTCTCCAGCTCGGTCAGCAGTGTGTCGAGCCGTCGTCCCCGGTGCTGCGGATGGACTCCGTCCGCGACGACGACCGAGGCTCCGCTGCCGGGGCGGTCCAGCTGGGCGGCGAGGGCCTGGAACAGCAGGGAGCGGGCGGCGGTGTCGCCCTCGACGGTGATCAGCCGTGGTCCGGCGGCCAGGTCGACGTGGACACAGGCGTCGTCCGCCATGCCGACGGCGACCGGCAGCGGTCGCACCGCACCGGCGCGGCTGCGGCCCGGGGGCAGCGCGTCCGCCTCGTCCAGCGGCAGCTCCCAGCGCTGCGGGCCGGGCTCGGCGGCCTCCCAGGGCTCGGGCGGTTCCGGCAGCCGGCGGGCGGCGATCTGCACCGAGGCCCAGCCGGGTTCGAGACGCACGGCGTGCGCCACGGCACCGGGGACGTCCGCGAGGGCGGCCGCCGCCGCGTCGAACAGCCGTCGTACGAGCAGGCCGCCCCGCGGGTCGGAGAGCTGGCGGGCCAGGGCGCGGACGCCTCGGCGGTGGCGCCGGTAGGCGCGCAGCGGCTCGCCGAAGGCCCGCCGGGTGAGGGTCAGCTCCCGGCCGACGCCCCGCCGGAACCGGCGCCAGCCGCCCCGCTTGCGGATCACGTGCCGCAGCAGCAGGGAGAGCAGGATCAGGACGACCACGGCGACGATGACGACGGTCAGCACCGAGTCGCTTGGCTTGCCGATGGCGACCAGCGAGCCGTGTGCCGCCACGTCGGCAGCGGTCACGACAGGCTCGGTCACGCCAGGCCCCGTCATGCCGCCGCCAGGGCGTGTTCGGGGTTCCGGCGGCGCAGTTCCCGTAGCGCGTGGTGGGTGCGGGACTTGACGGTGCCCGGGGGGATGCCCAGGGCATCCGCGGCGTCGGGTCCGGTGCAGCCGAGGACATAGACGTAGAAGAGGACCTCGCGGTGGGGATGGGAGAGGCGGGAGAGGGCGTGGACCATGAAGCGGCGCTGGACGGCCTGGCTCATCGGGTCCACCGGTTCGAGGTGTCTGTCCAGGGTGTGTTCATGCTGGATGCCGGTGTGCACCCGCTCGCGGCGGGACCAGTCGATCACCAGGTTGTGCGCCACCCTCATCAGCCAGGCCCGCGACGGTGACCAGCCGGGGGGCTGGCTCCCGGTGCTCAACCAGGCGCGGACCAGGGTCTCCTGGACGAAGTCCTCGGCCCGCTGGCGGTCACCCCGGATGAGGCTCGACACATAACGCAGCAGGGGGCCGTGGTGTTCTTCGTAAAGTTTGCGGACGGAACCGTCGTGGGAGGAGGGCGTGACCTCGCCGGTATCCGGGGCGCTCCCGGACACGGCGGTGCTGAGCGTGGGCGTTCTCATGGATTCCCCCAGGGCCGGCGTGGATCTCTGAGCCGGTCCGGTCGAAGACGCCGCGGCGGCGGCGTCGGCTGGGCAAGGGGCTGAGCACGGGTACCCGGGTGACCTCACGGTTCATGGGTGGAAGGTGAGGTTCCGCTGGGAGTCTATGAGCGCTTCTGGAGGTTTCAAGAGTTCCTGAGTGGAACCTGAGGTTACTGACGAGAAAGAAACCTTCCTGGTAGATGATCCTGAGAAAGGTGACACTCGACGGTTCGGCAGGCCGAACAAGGGCCTGGAGCAAAAACAGGGGCGCCGGTCCGGGGGAAGGACCGGCGCCCCTGCCCAAGGGGTGCCGACGGAGGGGGAGTTGGGTGCCGACACCCCGCTTCGGGGTGGATCAGTTGGGGATGCCGCCCGCGATCTGCGCGTCGAGGTTGTTCACCGCGTTGCAGATGTCACGGAACTGCTTGGAGAACTGCGTGATGTTGGTCACCGCCTCCGTCAACGACTTGTTGAAGTTGGCGTAGGAGGTCTGCATCTTCGGGCTAGTGGCCGTCAGCAGCAGGCCGCCCTGGAGCAGGTTCTCGACGTCGGCCTGCAGCGAGGACAGCTGGGGAACCAGGGTGTCGCTGACGGCGGAGTCGAGCTTCTTGGCCGTCCGCTCGACTTCCTCGTCGTCGATGACGTTCTTCGGCATGGTGCACCTCGTTCTCGTTGGGTGTCGGTGTGGGGGAAGGACCCGGCGGCGCCTGAGCGGCGCGCCGGGAGCTGCGGGGCGTCACTACGCCCGGTGCGGGGTCAGCTCCAGAACTCTCCGAGGCTGCCGAGGGGCGGCTCGCCGTCGGCGCCCCGTTCGTGCTGGGTGCTGGACTGACTGAGGTACCAGCCACCGTTCTCGTCGCGCAGCCAGATCTCCTGGACCTCGTTGTTCGAGTCGGCGACGTAACGGACGCCGCCGTTCTCGTTGGTGACGACCTTGGTGACGGATCCGTCTGGATTGGTGTAGTTCGTCCGGGTGACGCCCGGCTGCACAGTGGTCGTCTGCCCCGGGTCGGAGGAGTCGGTCGGCCGGCCGGCCGGGTCGACGAGGGGCTTCTCGACCGTGAGGTACGCGGGCGGGCGCGGCGGCTGCTCGAGGACCGTCTCGGCGGCGTCGTAGGTCATTTCCCAGTCGCCGCCCGGCTGTTTCGTCCAGATCTGGAGGGTGTTCCTGCCCGTCTCGTCGGTGACGTAGCGCGTCATCGAACCGTCGGGCGAGCCCTCGGGGTCCGTGTCCACGTAGACCTTGGTGACGGAGCCGTCGGAGCCGCGGATCGTCGTCACGGAGTCGCCCTCGCCGGAGAGCGGGCGGTACGTCTCCGAGTACGACAGGCCGGTGTTCTTGTTGGTGACGGTGGTGGTCGTCTCGACGGGGTTGCCGTACTTGTCGAGCTTGATCTCACCGTTCTCGTCGAGCTCGTACGACACCGTGGTGGTGTTGTTGTCGTCCTCCAAGGTGAAGCCCTTGGGCACGTACGTCTCGGGCGGCAGATCCTCCAGCTCGCCGCGCATCCCCCGGAGCTGACCGGGGTCCTCGTCCTTGCTGAAGTCCCGGTCGCGGATGTCCTTCTGCTCCTCGGCGAAGCGGTCCTGGAGTTCCTGCTGCCGCTGCTGGAAGGCCTTCTCCTCCTCGGTCAGCGCGGCCTGCTCGGCCTCGGTCTCCGCCTGCTCGTCCCACAGCTTCTTCTGCTGGTCCTGAAGGTCCTTCGACTCCCGGTCCAGGGGGTCGAGTTTCGACTGGAGTTCGGCCTGGTCGGCGTCGAGGTCGTCCTGCTTCTCCTTCATGGCTTCCTCGACCTCGCGCAGGGTGGAGTTCTCCAGGTCCCAGAGCTCCTTCTGCTTCCTCTCGAGCTCCTCCTGCCGGTCGGAGAGGGGTTTCTGGTCCCTGGCCAGCGCGTCCCGCTCGGCGTCGAGCTCCTTCTGCCGCTCGTTGAAGGGTTCGAACAACTTCTGCTGGTCGCGCTGCTCCTGCTCCAGGGCGTCCCAGCGGGCCTGAAGGTCCTTGCCCTCCGACTCCCACAAGGCGTCCCGCTCCTTGTCGAGGGCGTCCTGCCGGCGCTGCCAGGCGTCGAGCTCGGCCTGGGTGACGCCGTCCTTGGACAGCAGGGCCTGGCGCTCCAGCCACAGGGCCTCCTGCCTCTCCTGAAGGGCGTCCAGCTTGGCGTCGTAGGCCTTCTGCTCCTCTTCGAGGGCGGTGATCTTCTTGTCCGTCGCCGCGTCCAGCTTGTCGCGCAGGGCCTTTTCCTCGTCCCACAGCTGCTGTTGCTTGCGCTGGAGCTCCTCCTGCCGCTTGAGCAGGGGTTCCTGCTCCTTGCGCAGGGCCTCGTAGTCCCTCTGCAGTTCGTCCCGTCTCGCCTTGAGCTCCTCCTCGCGCTGCCTGAGGAGTTCCTTCTCCTCCTTCCACAGCTGCTGCTGTCTGGCCTGGAGCTCCTCCTGCTGTTTGAGCAGGGGCTCGCGCTTCGCGGCGAGTTCGTCCTGCCGCTTGTTGAGTTCCTCCTGCCGCTTCGCCTGGGCCTCGGCCTGCTCGTCGAGCTTCTTCCGCTTCTCGACGAGGGCGTCCTGGTCCTTCTTCAGGCGGGCGTACTGCGTCTTGTAGCGGGCCTCCAGCGCGCGGGCCATCGACTCGCGCCGCCTGTTGTCGAGCGCCTGCCTGCGTATGTCGTTCTGCCGGTTCGCCTCGTCGCGGACCTGGGTGGTGACCTGCTGTGCGGCGCCTGCGGCGTGGGAGGCGTCCTGGTCGTAGAAGGCCTTGCCCGCCCGGTCGAGGAGGTTGCCGAGGTCGGTCATGACCTGCCAGCCCTCCCGGAACGCCCCCTTCCAGGCCCCGTAGAAGTCCTCCAGGGCCTGTGCCGTCTCCGGGCGCGGGCCGATGTCCCCGGGGGCGAACGTCTTGTCCGTCTGCGAGGCGACGTCCAGCTCGTCGCGCAGGTGCCACAGATGGCGTGCGAGGACGGTCATCAGGTCGTAGTCGTAGGAGACGCGCACCATGTCCGCCGTCCTTTCCTCAAAGTGGGTCGCTGCGGGGGTCGTCGTTGCCCCCGCCGGTCGCCGCGGGGTTCAGTCACTGCCTGGGCCGGTCGCTGCCGGGGTCTTGCTCGGGGTTGTCTCGGGGGTCGGAAATCGTCTCGGGGATCGGGGTCGTGGCCACGCGCCGCGGCCCCGGGCTCGGGGTCAGGGACCGCTGCCCGCCTGCGGGACCGGGGGCCTCGGTGCCGAGCTGCCCTGTAGACGAGGAGCCGGGCCCGGATGGTTCAAAGAAATTTCGGCCGCACCGCGCTGACCGGCCGAAACTGTGGCGTACGCCACTCTGTTGAACTCTCGGGCCCCTCCACTACGTCTGCCTTCGATACCCCAAGACCCGGACCGCGTGGAGGATTCGTTGGCCACCTCCGACGAGTGGAACAGAGTCGGATACACCGGCAATCCGGTGACCGGGAACCCGGCCGCCCTGGAGCGCGTCACCAAGGAGCTGTGGGACCTCGGCGATCTGGCCGGACGGGTCAGCCGCGGCCTCGACACCCTGCTGGCGAAGGCCGAGGACGGCGGCTTCGAGGGGCGGACCGCCGACGCGCTGCGGACATACGTCAAGGACGAGCTGAAGACGTACATGGCGAACATCAACCGCTCGTTCGAGATGGCCGCCGACGCCACCGCCCGCTACGCCCGTGCCCTCGGGGACGGGCAGGACAGGGCCGAGAACGCCGCGGACACCGTGGCCGCGCTGGAGCGGGTCGGCGGTCAGCCGCTGCCCGACGACGACCCGGAGGTGATCCGCGCCCGCGGCGAACTCGAGGCGGAGCAGCAGACCGTCCAGACCGAGGCGAAGATCCTGGAGGACGCCCTGTACGAGGCGACCCGTCTGGTGTCGGCGCCCGTGAGGAAGCCCAAGAAGAAGAGCTTCTGGCAACGGTTCGTGTCGACGTTCTTCAAGGTGCTGGAGATCGTCGCGATGGTCCTCACCATCGTCGCGGCCATCGTCGGCGGTCCGCTGGGTCTGGTGGCCTTCGCGCTGGGCGCGGTGCTCTTCGTCAAGGCCCTCGTCGACTACGCCATGGGCAACGGCAACGCCCTCAGCCTCGGCCTCGCCTTCCTGGGCATCCTGTTCCCGTCGACGAAGGGCCTGACCACCTTCGGCGGACTGCTCCGGCTGGGCTCCTCCGGCGCGAAGGCCCTCGGCGGCGCCCTCGCCGCGAGCGGACGCCTGCTGTTCCGGGGCGGCAGGCTGCTGCTGACCTCCCCCGGCCGGCTGCTGTCGCTGGCGGGGCAGGGGCTGGTCAGGTTCGGCAGCGGGCTGGCGGGCCGGGCGGGCAGCGGGTTCATGGCGCTGCCCCGGGTGCTGTCCAGGACGCCCGCGATGCTGGGGTCGGCCATGAGGTTCATGGGCCGCTTCACCCGCGGTACGTTCCGGCAGGGCTGGTTCGCGCTGAGCCGCGACTTCTACCAGTCGACCGCGTTCGTCACCGGCAACATGGCCACCAAGCTGGGCGTCTTCGCGGTCATGGGCCTCGGCCGGCTCACCGCCACGGCCCTGCTGCCGATGCGGTACTCCGAGATCGCCCGGTTCGGGTACCGGGGCGCGGCCCGCATGGGGTTCATCAACCGGGGTCTGCACTTCACCCCGAAAGGCTCCGGCATCGTCACCAGGACGGGTTCCTTCAGCGGTGACCTGCTGAACCTGTCGGGCCGGGGTTTCGACCGCAGTGGCACCCTGCGCCCCTTCGACGGCCTCGGCACCGACAAGCTCGTCGTCCCCGGCACCCCCGCGTTCAACGACACCCTCGACGAGCTGGCCGACATCGCGGTGGCCCCGGTGACGACGCCCCGCACCCCGGGCTTCAGCTCGCTGCCGGGCCCGACCCCCGTCCGGATGCCGAGCCGCCTCGGCGACCTGGGCGGACGGCTCGGCGGGTTCGACGGCCTCGACGACCTCGGCGTACGGCTCGGCGGGTTCGACGGCCTCGACACGGTGGGCCTGCCGGTGGGCACGGCTCCCGGCGGGCAGCGTCTCGCCCTCCTCACCCCCGTGAGCGACCGCCTCGGTCTCCTCGACCCCATGGGCGGCCGTCTCCTCGACCCCGTGAACGGCCGTCTCGGTGACGATCTGCTGCCGCCGCCCACCGCGCTCGACGAACTACGCGACCTCGACGCCCTGACCGGTATGGAGCGCACCCCCGCCGGTGTGCTCCGCCCCTTCGACGACCTGGCCCGACTGAGCGTCGACGGAAAGCTGGGCGGACTGACGGAGAACCAGGTCCGGCAGGTCCTGAACGGCGAGATCGACCTCGTACGGGTCACCCCCGACGGGGTGGTCCTGCGCATCGGGAAGACCGACCCGATCGACGTCCGGGTGGGGCTGAAGGAGGGGGTGACGGTCGAGGTCCTCGGACCGGCCGACCCCCGCGTCCCCACCTGGACCACCACGAAGGGTGCCGAAAGCCTCGACGACCTCGGCATCGATCTCGACGATCTCACCCGGCTGCTCCCCGACACCGGCGACGCCTCCCGCACCGCACGCGAGCTGCTCGGCCTGGGCCCGGCCCGCACGGACGTCCCCGCCCCCGTGGCCACCAAGCCGTTCACCGCGCTGACCCTGCGGGAGATCGTCACCGGCGGCGCCACCGGCAAGCTTGCCACGGAGCGCTTCGAGACCTGGCTGCGCACCCAGTCCGCCCAGCTCCAGCTGGACACCGTAGGGCGCAGGCTCGGCGAGCTCGACGCCCTGACCGACGTACCGCCGCTGACCCGCGCGCGGGCCGAGCTGGATCTGAGCGCCGCGCGACTCGACCTCGACCAGTCCCGGATCGCCTTCGACCGGCTCGGGATGAACCTGGACACGGTCCGCCGGGACATCGTGGTGATGACGGCCCGGTTCGACGGTCCCGCAGGCGTCATGCCCACCGGTGAACTGCGGCTGCTGAACGACCTCGGGCTGCCCACCGGCCAGTGGATCACCATGGAGCCCGGTCAGAACATCACCTGGGTGCTCAGGACGGACGCCGGGATCGTCCCCGACGTCGAGGTGCGGATGGTCGACGGGGGCTTCACCGTCACCGGCCCCGACGGTGTCGTCACCCGGTTCGGCGCCGACGGCCGGCCACTACCCGGCGAGGGCACCTCGGGCATCGTCGGCGAGGGCACCCCGAGGACCACCGCGTTCGACTTCCAGGGACTTTCCCTCGACGACCAACTCCAACTCCGGCTGCTGGACGGGCTCGACCCGAGCGGGACCAAGGCGTTCGACGGCCTCGGCTCGCCGAACGGTCTCGCGCCGAACGGTCTCGGCTCGCCCGGCGGCCTCGATCCCCTCGGCAGGGTCGACCCCCTGGGCGACCTCGGCAGCCGGCTGGGCGACCTCGGCCACCTCTCCGACGACCTCGGCCATCTCTCCGACGGCTTCCGCTTCGACCGGTTCGACGCGCCCGCGCCCCGGACGGACACCGTGGCGGTGGACCCGGCCGACCTCACGGGCGTGACCGGCTTCCGCACGGAGTGGCAGCGGACGCCGCTGGAGAACGGCGGGTTCCGGCTCGCCGACCCGACCGGTGACCTCCGGCTGGTGTTCGACGCGAGCGGGGCGCGGCAGTTCACCGACATCCGGCTCCCGGCAGGGGACAACTTCGTACGGTTCGACGGCGACGCCGGGCCGGGATCGCTGCCCCGGATCGTCGGCGAGGACGGCGTGACGCTGCCCGGCGGTGCGTCCGTGGAGCCGGTCAGGGGTGCGCTGGGCGTGGTCACCGGGGTGCGGGTGGAGTCGGTCGACGGCGCCTGGATCGGCCGCTTCGACCTCGACGGTACGCGGCTGTCGGAGCAGCTCACCCTCTCCGGCCCCGTCGGCGGCCCGCTGACCGGGTCCCGGCTGGGCACGACGTTCACCCACCTGTCGGGCGGCGCCCCGTCGGTGACGTACCGGCTGACCGTGCCGGGTCTCACCGACGGTGCCTTCGACGTCGTACGGCTCGACGGGGCTCTCGCGCAGCGGCTGCCGGGCGGCTTCGCGGTGACCGACACGGCGACCGGGGCGCGGTTCGCGTTCGACCGGGGCGGCCGGTTCGTGGAACTTCCCGTGGACGGGGCGCCGGCGTCCCGGCTCGACACGTTCGGTACGACGGTGCCGGACACGGACGTGCGCCTGGTGACGGCCCTCGACGGTCTGGACGGTCTCGACGGTCTCGGCGCCAACCCGGCCGAGCGGCTTCCTCTGACGTCCGTACCCGGGCCCGGAGTCCTGGACGACGTGGCGAGCGATGTCGTGGGACCTCTCCCGACCGGCGAGCGCGTGTCCCTGGAGGACCTGGCCGCTCCGGCGCAGCCCCATGCCGCTCCGGCACCGCCCGCGCCGCCGCGCGTCGCTCCGCCGCCGCCCGCCCCACCC
>NZ_JARGEE010000367.1:0-9169 GCF_033794485.1 Streptomyces sp. MB09-02B | reverse complement strand
GGGAGGGGACGCGGTGCTCGGGGACGTGCACCTGGTGGGACTTGGTGCTGCTGAGGGCGAACTTGCCGGACCAGACGGCGACGCCCCACAGGGCGGCGGAGACGATCACGACCCAGAGCAGGTTGACGACGGCGAACCACCAGACGACGCCGACCGGCGCGGCCACGGCCAGCACTCCGGCCGCGACACGAGCGGGGCCGCGCCGGGTCAGTACCCACCAGAGCGAGGCCACCGTGAGACCTGCGCCCAGCACGACACCGGCGACGAGGAGGAGGCTCGCCCCGCGCGCGTAGCCGAGGGGCAGCAGCACGGCGAGGACCGCGCAGCCGAGGGCGGCCCTCGCCGCCCAGCGCTGTCTCGCGTGCGCCCGTACGTCCAGGTGTTCGATGCCCACGCTCGCTCGCCCTTCGCGCCGCCGATCATGCACTTGACACGGCATGTTAGGGGCAGCGGGTGGCGCAATGCGACGGTTGCCGGGGAGTCGGACGCCCCGGGAGCACGCCCACCACTACACCCACAGGGGCGGTCACGCCTGCCGGGAGACGGACGCCTCGGACTGAGCCGGCGCTTCCACCCATGACTCCGTCCACCTCCACGTGCCGAAGGTGCCGAGGGTGTCGCCGAGCTCCGGACGAGTGGACCGCTGCCGACGTCGCCCTGCCAGGTGAAGATCTCGCGGCCGATCTCGCGGCCGATGGCGCTGTCGATCTCGCGGCCGAGTTCGTCGCCCCTTGGCCAGTCGAAGGGCGGCCAGAGCCGCACGTCATTTACATGCCGACCCCCTTCCCTCATGGCCCATCCACAGGAATGGAGATGTTTGCATATGTCATCCGCGATCCCCGCCATGCTGTCGAGGCCGGAAATTTCAGGTCAACTCACGTACCCTGACTGACGGTTGTTCGCGCGGGCCGCCTATAGTCCGGATGCTCACGCAAGCAGGCCGTGTGGGCGCCCCCCATGCCGTGGATGTTTCGGTCGGATCCCGTGCCCGGGGACGACGTCGCCTGCCGTCAGGTCACTCGAAGGGCAGGTAGCCGTGCGTCGGCTCTGGGGTTGTCTCATTCTTTGCTTTGCCACCGTTGCCGCGCTGCTCGTCCACGACACCCGCGCCAGCGAGGCGGCCGACCGCAACGAGAGCTCCCACGCCTACGGTTCGCACCCCCGGCAGACCCTCGACGCCTACTGGAACGCCGCTGGTGAGGAGCGGGGCGGGGAGCAGCCGGGCCTCGTGATCCTGCACGGCGGTCACTGGTACGAGGACACCGGCTGGGCCACTTGGTCGCGTACCTTCGCGGACGCCGGGTACGCCGTCTTCGCCGTCGACCACCGGCTGAATTTCGACGCTCCCTGGCCGGCCCAGCGGACCGACGCGCTGTCCGCGCTGGACTGGATCCGCGACCACGCCGCCGACTTCGACGTCGACGTCGACCGACTGGTCCTGCTGGGCTCCTCCTCGGGCGGACAGATCGCCACGGCCGTCGCCACCTACGGCTCCGGCTCCTTCCGCGTCGACGGCGTGGTGGCGCTGTCCCCCGTGAACGACCCCTACCGCGCCTGGCGCGACGGCAACGCCGGCGACGCGACCGCCAGGCAGCGCAAGCTGCGCGACAACGCCACGCTCCTGGCCCGCTGCCATCCCGGTTCGTCGGACAACTCCGGCGCCGGGCACCCGGGTTGCCAGGAAACCTGGACGGACATGGTCGTCAGGAACCGTGCCTCCGGCGGCGACGACGCCCCCATGTTCCTGCTCCACTCCGAGGACGACTTCGTGCCCGTCCGGCACTCGCTCGACCTGGAGGCCGCCGAGGAGGACGCCCACAGCATGCCCGCCAACGGGGTCACGGTGGAGACGGTGGCCGGTTCCGCGCACGGCGGAGCACTGTTGAAGGAGCCGGGTGTGGCCGACCGGGTCCTGGGCTGGATCGCTGAGAGGACGTACTGAACGCCATGAAGATCACCTTCCTGCTCCACAACGCGTACGCCATCGGCGGCACCGTCCGCTCGACACTGAACCTCGCCGGAGCCCTGGCGGCCCGTCACGACGTGGAGGTCGTCTCGGTCTTACGCACCGAGGACCGCCCCCTGCTCGGCGTGAGCGGCAAGGTCCGCCTGGTCCCGCTCGTCGACGAGCGCCCCGACGCCGCGTCCTACGACGGCGCCCACGAGCTGATGTCCCGGCCCTCCGCCGTGGTCCCGCCCACGGAGGTGCTCGCCCACCGCTACACCGCGCTCACCGACGAACGTCTGCGTGCCTTCCTCGACACCACCGACGCCGACGTCGTCGTCGCGACTCGCCCGGCGCTCGTGGTCGCCCTGGCCGGGCACGGCTCCGTCGGCTCGCGCCGCCCGCCCGGTGCGTCCCGCGCGTCCCGCGCGACACGCCGGGGCCCGCTGCTCATCGGGCAGGAACACCTGTCGTACGACAACCACGTGCCCGGCGTGCGCGAGGCGCAGAACGAGGCCATCAGGCGCCTGGACGCCTTCGTCACCGTCTCCGTGCGGGACGCCGCCGACCACCGACGGCACCTGCCCGGTCTGCGCACCCGCTTCACGAACATCGGCAACGCCGCGCCCCGGCCCAAGGCCGAACCCTCCGACCTGCGCGCGCCGTTGGTGGTCGCCGCCGGGCGCCTGTTCCCGGTCAAGCGGTACGACCTGCTCGTCGAGGCCTTCGCCAAGGTCGTCGCCGAACGCCCCGAGTGGCGGCTGCGGATCTACGGCAAGGGCCCGGAGCGCGCGAACCTGCGTGCCCTGATCGACACGCTGGGCCTCAATGACCACGTGTTCCTCATGGGCCCCTCCGCGACGCTGGAGACCGAGTGGGCGAAGGCCTCCGTAGCCGCGGTCAGCTCCGAGTGGGAGTCCTTCGGCATGACCATCCTGGAGGCCATGCACGCCGGCGTCCCCGCGGTCGCCACCGACTGCCCGCACGGCCCCGGTGAGATCGTCACCGACGGCACCGACGGCCTCCTCGTCACCCCTGGCGACCCGAACGCCCTGGCCACGGGCCTGCTCCGGCTCATCGACGACCCTGAGCTACGGCAGCGCGTCGGCACCGCCGGCCGCACGACCGTCCAGCGGTACGCGCCCCGCACGATCGCCGCGGAGTACGAACAGCTGATCGCCGACCTGCAGGAGGCCCGCACCCCGGCACCGGTGAAACTGCGACGCCGCTTACGCCGGGCACTGGGCCGGCTCCCCACGACGCCGACCAAGAAGCCCGGAGCCCCGAAGCCCGAGCCCGCGAAGCCCGAGCCCGCGAAGCTCCAGGCGGCCCACGCGTCCGCCGGGTCCGCGCAGGCCGTTCCCCCGCGTCCCTCCACCGAGGACACCGCGCCCCGGCCCTTACGTCCCAGAGCCGGCTGCCGTGCCGACCGGCGCGGCGGTGTGCGGGTAGCCGTGGCCGCGTCCGGCGTGTCGGGGGCGGACCTGACGCTCTTGCTGCGCCGACGCCACGCCGGTGACGAGGTGCGTCTCCCCCTCCGGCAGGACACGCCGGGCGACGCCGGGAGCCCGTGGACCGCCACGCTGAGCCGCGACGAGCTGGACCTCGCGGAGGGCCGCTGGGACCTGCACGTCGAACGGGGCGAGGACGGGGCACGCCGTCGGCTGCGGGCGGGACTGGTCGAGCAGCGGGGCCTGTTGACCGCCGAGCTCCCGGACCGGTCGCCGGTCGCCTGGTGGATCCCGTACGCCACCAAGGACGGCTACCTGGCACTGCGCACCTTCCACCGCACCGCGCACGCCGAGGTCACCGCACTGCCCGTGGGCGACGACTCGATCGCCGTACGGGGCGTCCTGCACGGGGCCGTCCTCGGCGAGGGCGCGACACTGGTCGGCGTCGCCCGGGGCGAGGACGTGACGGACTTCGCGGCACCGGTGACACCCACCGGGGAGACAGGCGCGACCGGACGCCACGGGTTCCACGCACGGCTGACGTCCCTCCCGGACGCCGCCGGCCCGGACAAGGTGATCTGGGACCTGTACCTGCGCCCCGCCGCCGACGCCGAACTCATCCGGCTCGGCCGCCTGTTCGACGACATCGTGGACCGCAAGGACACCGACAAGTACCCGGCGGTCACCATGACCACACCGAACGGCGCACTGCCACAGGCCCGTTTCTTCTTCACCGTCACCAACGACGTGGCCCTCGCGCTCTCCTGAGGCGTACGCATCAGGAGCGGAGCCGCGTCTACATCGTGTCGATCTTCAGGTTCGCGATGACCGTACGGGCGATCTCGCGCCCCTGCTCGGTGAAGTGCCCCTTGCCCGGATAGTCGATCCAGAGCCGGTACATGTCACCATTGCCCGCCTTGTAGTACAGGACCCGCGCCTCCCGCAGGCGCGGGGCCTGGCTGTCCGTGGTCGTGTACCTGATGGTGTTCTCGGCGGCCTCGTGGTCCTGGAACCTCGCCTCCTGCGGCCGCCCCTTCGGCATGGGGGTGTCGGCGACGTCCAGCGAGTACTCGCCGTCCTTGACCAACTCCCAGTCGGCGTACGCCCGGTCCAGCGCGACCCCCGGGATCTCGTTCTCCTTGTCGTCCTCCTCGATGTCCCGGTCGACGTTGATCCGGATCAGCCCGCTCGGGTCGCTGTACTGCGCGAACGTGCCGTCGGTCTCGTCCGGCTCGAACCGGTCCTTCACGAAGTCCCCGGGCACGCCCACGCTCGCGGCGACCTTCGTACCGAGGTCCCGCTGCTTCCAGCCGTCCGGCAGCGGCCCCGCGAAGGGGTCGGCGATCACCACGTAGGCCGTCACCGCCGCAGCCACGCCCAGCACGCCGAGCCCGGCGAC
Source organism: Streptomyces sp. MB09-02B (assembly GCF_033794485.1). Taxonomy (NCBI): domain Bacteria; kingdom Bacillati; phylum Actinomycetota; class Actinomycetes; order Kitasatosporales; family Streptomycetaceae; genus Streptomyces; species Streptomyces sp. MB09-02B. Next base: position 4,374 of record NZ_JARGEE010000367.1, on the reverse strand, counting down.
CGCCGCCGCGAAGACCGCCGCGCCGACGCCGGCGAGGGTCCTGGCGCCGATCCTGATGCCCTTGGTGTCCTCCGCCCGGGGCCCTGCGGTCGTCTGGACCACCTGGATGGGCGCGGGCGGGTTCGCGGCCGTCTCCAGCAGCTCGCGGACCCGGGCGGCGCTCGGACGGCGCGCCGGATCCTTCTGCAGCAGGCCGTTGATGGCCTCGGCGAGCGGGCCGGTGGCCGAGGCGGGCGCCGCCGGCGTGGCGTTGAGCACGGACTGCAGGGTCGCCGGCGTGTTGCTGCGCCGGAAGGGCGACACGCCCTCCGTGGCGGCGTAGAGGACGACGCCGAGCGACCAGAGGTCCGACGCGGGGCCGGGGCGCTGGCCGAGCACGCGTTCGGGGGCGATGTACTCGGGCGAGCCGACGAAGCCGCCGGTGTCCGTCAGGTTGGTCTCGCCCTCGATCTGGGCGATACCGAAGTCGGTGAGGACGACCCGGTCGTGCCGGCCGAGGAGGACGTTGTCCGGCTTGACGTCCCGGTGCAGGATGCCCGCCGCGTGCGCGGCCTCCAGCGCGCCGAGCACGTCGAGGCCGATTCTCGCCGCGTCACGGGCGCCGAGGGTGCCCTCCTGGAGCGCGGCGCCGAGCGAACGCCCCCGTACGAGCTCCATGACGATCCACGGCCGGTCGTCCACGACCGCCACATCGTGCACGTTCACGACCGACGGATGATCGAGCCGGGCCGCCGCACGGGCCTCGCGGCGCATCCGCTCGAAGGCGTTGGCCCGTTCACGCTCGGGAAGATGGTCGGGTACGCGGGGCTCCTTGACGGCGACCTCCCGGTCCACCGTCTCGTCCTGCGCCCGCCACACCGTACCCATACCACCGTGTCCGAGCTTGGCGAGCAGCCGGTAACGACCGGCGATCAACCGCCCGGTGCCGGGCTCCTGCGAGGACGGCGCGGGTTGTGCCGCCTGCGAGGGCGGCCCGGGCCGCGCCGCCTGCACGGCCTGCGGCTGCGAATGCGGCGGTGACTGCGGATGCGGCTGGGGCTGGGGCTGCGGCTCCGAGGGCGGCGCGGACTGGTCCCCGGCCCTGGTCGGCTGCGCGTACGGGTTCCCGGGGTACGGCGCACTCGGCTGCGGCGGTTGCAGTCCGAAACTCGTCGGCTCGTCGGCTCCGTAGCCGGGTCCGGGCCCAGGTCCGTAAGGGGCGCCCCCGTTGCTGCTCATACGTTCATCTGTATCGCGACAAGCGCTTCGGCAGCCACCCCCGTCGCTTTCCGGTCACAGACCCGTGACGCGGAACATCACTTATCTCCGCTTTAGTTACGAACGAACGTGTCCACCGCCACGTCGAAGTACTCCTTCGCCTCGCTCACCCTCCCGACCGGCGCCGACACCCACACGTCGTACAGCCGCCCGTCCCGCTCCCAGCACAGGTCGTACGTGTGCCGGGGCCCCTCCGCGGCGCTGAAACCGTCCCAGGTGAACTCCCAGAGCGCCGCCGGCCGCCCGTCGTGCGTGGTCTCGGTGACCCGGCCGTCGCGGTAACCGGGGTTCGTGGAGGGCCCCTGCGCATGGGCGCGCCGCATCACCCCGGCGGGCCCGCCCCCCTCCGGGTCGTCGACCTTGACGCCGATACGGATCACCTGCCCCGGCGACATGTAGAAGACCCGCTCCCCCTGCGGCTCCCGGGTGAAGTCGTCCGGCACCGCGAGGCTGAAGCCCCGCTCGTCCTCGGCCAGCCGGTACCCCGAGGGCACGGTCGGCGCGGTGGCCGCCCGCGAGCGCGTCACGGTGGGCGTCGCGTCGCCCGACGTACCGGCCGTGCCGGCCGTGCCGCCGGAGCCTCCGGACCCGCCCGAGGCACTCGACGCGCCCGACGTATGCGGCGTGCTCGGCGAGCCGGACTGCCCCGACTCTCCCGGCGCCCTCGGCTGTCCCGACTGTCCCGACTCGCCCGGCGTGCTCGACGCGCCCGGCGTGCGCGGTGCCGAACTGCCCGGGGTGCCGCCCCCGCCGCCCCCCTCCCGCATCAGCAGCGCCGCCGCCGAGACGCCGGCCCCGGCCATCGCCGCCACCAGCGCGGCCGCGACCAGCACGCTCCGGGTGGAGTGTGTCGGGCGCGCCTCCCCGGGCCGCTCCCCCGGCGCCGCCGCACCGGGTCCGCCCGGGTCCGACGACGACTGTCCGCCCCCGGCCGCCGGTACGTCCTGGGCGACGGCCCCCGCGTTTCCCGCGCCTCCCGCGGCGGCCGTACGCCACGCGTCCCGGCCCGGACGCGGCACGTCCCGCCGCGTCGGGGTGTAACCGTGCGACGCCCTCGGGTTCCTGGTCGTCCGCGGCGTCCGGCCGGTCTCCCGGAACGCCCGCAGCAGCCGCTCGGCCTCCGCCGCGTCGAGCCGCAGGTCCGGATCACGCTCCAGCAGGCCCCGTACGACGGGCAGCAGCGGCGCGGCCTGCGCGGGCGGCCGGATCTCGTCGACGACGACCGCGTGCAGGATCCCGCCCAACGAGTCACGTCGGAACGGCGATTCGCCGCTGAGCACGGCGCACAGCAGCGCGCCCAGCGACCACAGGTCGGACTCCGGCCCGGTGCGGACCCCGGACATCCGCTCCGGGGCGGTGTACTCGGGCGAGCCGACGAAGGACCCGCTCTCGGTGAGCGTGGTCGCGCCGGCGACCTGGGCGATACCGAAGTCGGTGAGGACGACCCGGTCGGTGCCGTTCTCCAGCAGGACGTTCGCGGGCTTCAGATCGCGGTGCAGGACCCCGGCGTCGTGCGCCCGCCGCAGCGCGCCCAGCAGAGCGATCCCGATCCGCGCGGCCTCCCGCGCGTCGACGGGGCCCCGCTCGTCGATCCGCTCCGCGAGCGAGCCGCCGTCGATCAACTCCATGACGATGTACGGGCGTTCGTCCTGCTCGACGACGTCGTGCACCACGATGATGTGCGGGTGACCGAGCCCGGCGACCGCCCGCGCCTCCCGCAGGGTGCGCTCGCGCCGCTCCCGGGACCGCTCCTCCGGGAGCGAGTCGTCCAGGGCGAGTTCCTTGACCGCCACCTGCCGACCGAGGAGCTGGTCGGTGGCCCGCCACACGATCCCCATACCGCCGCGGCCGATCCTGGCCTCCAGCCGGTAACGCCCGGCTATCACACGGACGCTCTCCCCCTCGGTCCCCATACGCCCCATCATGCCGCACCGGACCCGAACCCTCCGGTGCCGTGCGACGGGCTGGCCGACAAGCGCCGCACACACGTCTCACGAGCGCCGTGCGAGCGCCGTGCGGGGCCCTGCGGCCGGGGAATCAGGCGGGAAAGCCGGCGTCTCGACTGTGTCGGCGGGGCTCAGCGCACCGCCGGCCGCCAGCTGCGCAGCACGGCGTAGAACTGCTTCTCGGCCGTCTTCCAGTCCCCCGCGGGCGCGGACATGTAGATCGTGTACTCGACGCCGTCCCGGGAGAGGTACATCTGCTCGATCGCCCGGCGCGGACCGGGGAACTCCGTGTCCTTCGCCGACGCGGTCCAGGTGAAGTCCCACAGCGCGCCCGGCCGGTCGCGGAAGATGTTCTCCTCCAGGCGAACCTGCTGGTACTGCGACCGCGTCCGCACCTGCTCCTCCAGGTCGAGCTGGTGGTGGTACGGGCTGTCGAAGTCCGGCGAGTCGTCCACGGCGACCCGCAGGAAGTGCTCACCGCCGTCGGGCGTGTAGTCGATCTGCGAGCCCTCGACCTGCCGCTTCCACCCCTTGGGCAGCGCGAGACTGAAACCCTGCGGGTCCTCGACCCGCTCCCACCCCTCGGGCACCCCGTCGGCCGACTGGTCCCCGTCCTCCGGCCCGCCCGATCCGTCCGTCCCGGCCGAGGTGCCGGTCCCGGCCGACCATCCGTCCGCGTAGTGCAGCGCGACGGCCCCACTCCCACCGACCAGCACGGCCAGCGCCAGCACGAGTGCGACCGTACGGCCCCGACGGCGCCGCTTGCCGGCGGACGCGGCGGGCGCCCCGGCGGAGCCCGGCTGATAGGACCCCGCCGCCGGAGCGACCGGCGTGCCGGACGCACCGAAGCCACCGGCGCCGTCGCCCCAGCCGACCTGGGCCCCGGTGGAGTACTCCGCCCCTTGCATACCGCGCGCACCATGCCCGTCCCGCGCCCACGTCACGCCGGCGCCCGCACCCACGCCTCCCTGGACTCCGTGGCCACCGTGCACGCCCCACGCACCGAGTGCGCCTACGCCACCCGCACCAAACGTTCCAGCCGCGCCGTGCGCTCCAGCCGCACCATTCGTTCCAGCCGCACCATTCGTTCCAGCCTCACCATGCGCTCCAGCCGTGCCATGCGCTCCACCCGAGCCGTGCACAGCCCCCGAACCCGCCGCCCCGCCGGAGT
>NZ_JARGEE010000366.1:0-9177 GCF_033794485.1 Streptomyces sp. MB09-02B | reverse complement strand
GTGCCCCCCACGTCCACGCCCTCTCCCTCTCGCCCGTCCCCCGGGTGACCGACCGGCCGACTCCCCGAGAGACCCTGCGGCTGTCCGGGGGACCACCTCACCCGTACGCCCGCGAGCGCTGGTGGGCGGGGGCGAGCGGTGTTGGCGTGGGAACGGCAACGTCGTGCTCTCGGGAGGCTCCGCCATGCGTCGTCCGTACCGTGTTCTCGCCCGGGTCATGGCCCTAGGGATGCTCGCGGGGGCGGCGGGCTGCTTCGTGGACGACCCCGGGCACCCTCGCGGCTTCCCCGAGGCCGCCTCCGTCGAGGAGACCACGGTCTCCGCCTCACCCACCGCCCCGACGGCCCCCGCGCTCACCGACGCCCGGGCCCGGAGCGCCCTGCTGCGCCAGGACGACCTCGGCGACGCCTGGTCCGGCACCCAGGGCGCGGCGACCTGGCGGGACGGCCTCCTCAAGGGCCGTACCGACCGGCCCGAGTGCCAGGCGCTCCTCGACGGGGTCTACGCCGAGGACGTCCTCGGAGAGCCCAAGGGCGGCACGGCCGTCACCGGCTTCGACGACTACGAGTACGGCGCCCAACTGCGCTACCAGGTCGGCGCGTACGACAAGGCCGACGTCGACGCCCGCCTCCGTCGCCTCGGCCAACTCGTCGGCACATGCGAGGAGTTCACCATCACCGGTGTCCAGGGCCGCGAGTACGGCGCCGAGGTCACCCCCGTCGAACTGCCGCGCGACCTCGGTGACGCCCGCCAGGGCCTGCGGCTGATCGTCAGCGGTGACCTGGAGGGCGAGGACACCGCCCTCACCCTCGACCTCGCCACCGTACGCGTCGGCGACACCGCCGCCCTCCTCACCCACGGCGGCCTGTACGGCATCGACGACACCGCCACCACCGAGGCGGCGCAGGCCGGCATCAAACGCCTCCAGACCCTCCTGAAGGAACAGGCGGCGAAGAAGGAGAAGAAGGAGAAGGAGAAGGAGAAGAAAGGCAAGAAGGAGCCGAAGCCGAAGCCGAAGAAAGACACCAAGCAGCAGCAGAAGAAAGAGAAGAAGGACACGGAGGCGCCCTCACCGTCCGACGAGCAGTCCACGGACTCCGACGAACAGGGCTCCTCGGACGAGGCCCGGGGCCGGCCCACCACCCGCACCGGAACCCTCGCCGCCCCCGCTCCTCCTACTTCTCCTCCAGCATCGGCGTGACCACGCTCCGTACGTCCTCCTCCGACACCGTGCTCTGAACCGCCCCGGCGATCCGGCCCGCGCGGTCGACGAAGAGGGTGAAGGGGAGGATCCGCGGGTTCACGAGACCGTTCGGCAGCTTCAGGAGCTGCTTGCCGCCAGGGTCGTGCAGGCTCGGGTAGGACAGGCCGAGGTCCCGCTGGAAGGCGAGCGCGTTCGGCCGGGACACGTCCATGCTGACGCCCAGGACCTGTACGTCCCGCCCCTTCAACTTCCGCTGCGCACGGTCGAGGTCGGGCGATTCGATCCGACAGGGACCGCACGTGGAGGCCCAGGCGTTCACGACGACGACCTGACCGCGGTAGTCGGAGAGCCGGACGGATCCGCCGTCGACGGTGCCGCCGGCGAAGTCGGGCGCGGCGGGCCGCTCGCCGACGGGGATGCTCTTGAACAACCCGCCCCCACCTGCCAGTGGAGCTTCCCCCGACTGCCCCGACTGCCCGGCCCGTTCGGCCTGTTCCACGTCGGTCGGCAGCGGCTTCGGCGTGGCGCAGCCCGTCATCGCGAGCCCGGCCATCACCACGCACAGCGCCGCACGGCGGTTCGTCTTCATCGCCGTACAGCTTAGAGCCCGGGTGGCAACTCGCCCCGGCAGCCTGCCGATCGCCCCCGCTGGGGTGGCTGGGACACTGCTGTGGTCACCGGTTGACCGCCGGTGACGTACGGGGATGCGAGGAGCGCAGATGATCACGCCTTGGCGCAGGGCGGTCGAGTACGCGGCGGTGGTGACCCTTCCCACGTGGCTGTGGGGGCTGGTTGTGCTGAACGTGGGAACCGGCGGGCACACATCGGCCGATGACGTAGCTCTGGGTCTGGTCGACGGCGGAACACTGCTCTTCCCGCTGGTGGCAGTGCCCGTGCTGACGGTGGTCCGCAAGGTGCTCCCCGCCCTGTCGCGCTGGCGCACCGCGACCATCGACACGTCGGTGTACGCGGTGGTGTACCTGCTGTCCCTGGTGGCGACCGGGTTGTGGGCGGGGTCCGGACCGGCCGACGCGGTGGACTGGGCTTTCGTGATGATGACCGTGGCCCTGCTCGACCTGCAGTTCCTGATGGCTCTGGGCCTGTGCGCGTGGCGGTACGACCGCCTCGTCCCGACGGCCCCCTCGGGTCGCCTGAGCGGTGGCCCCCGCGTGGTCTGACGACGGCCGTGACACCGTCTCGCCGTGTCCCCTTCCGCCGTCTCCGGTCGCGCCGAAGCCGTCAGCGCGGGGCGGCGTCGGCAGCGGTCACGCACACGTCGTCCGGCGCCCGTTCGATCGGCCTCACCACGTCGCTGAGGTCCACCAGGACGCCGTCGATCGCCGTGATCCGGTCGTCCACGAAGGCCTGGACGGCGGGGTTCCGGCCGTAGGTGATGAGGACGCGGTAGCCGGAGCCGGCGGAGCGGTCCTCCCGGAACACCCAGTCGACGCCGTCGACCTCGACGCACGGGTCGGCGGTCTCGGCCGGCGGTTCCAGGCCGCAGCGCAGCACCACGCCCCCGTTGCCCCAGGAGGTCACGCCGGTGACGGAGACGGGGTCGCGGGACTCGCCCGCGATCCGGGCAGGGTAGCGGTCGGCGATCCGGGTGCAGGCCGGGTCCCCGGCGCGGCCGGCCGGCCGTAGGTCCAGGGCCGGGGAGGAGACCTCCTGGGCCACGAGCAGTGCGGCGACCACCGCCGCGCCTACGGCCGCCCCGATCGCGATCCGGGCACGCCTCGAAGGGCGTCTCATCCGTCAACTCCTGCGTGCGTCGGGTCCTGTGGTGCGTCGTGGTGAGGGCGAGGGAGTGGCCCGCTGTCGGGCTCCTCCGCTCAGGCCCCCATGTTCGCATCCACCCCGTAGGTCACACCGCAGGCGCCGACTCAACCCTGTGGTACGGGTGCGGGTGCCTCGGACGGCGGGCCCATCGAGCGCCAGGTGCCCGGCTTGGCGCCCCAGATGTAGACGGCGTCGTCCTCGTGCATGACGTGCCACAGGCGTTCGGCGTCGGCGTAGCGGAGGTTCACGCAGCCGTGGGAGCCGCCTCGGAAGAGGTCGTCGAGGACGCCGTGGAAGGCCTGCCCGTCGTTGAAGAACTGGGCGAACGGCATCGGGGCGTTGTTGTACAGGTCGGAGAAATGGTCGCGGTGCTTCCAGTAGACCGTGTGCCAGCCGGTACGGGTCTCCTCCCCGTCCCTGCCGGTGCGCGCGGGCACCGGCGGGTAGATCACCTGCTTCCCCCGCTGCACCCACACCAGCTGCCGGTCGAGGTCCACACACGTCACCTGGTACGTCCGCACCGGACACTTCCCGGCGGCGTTGGGGTTGGCGCGGGCCTGCACCACCAGCATCGTGCGGTAGGTGGCGAGGCCCGCGTAGCCGTCGGCCGGTTTCACGCCGGTGCGCTGCTGGAACGCGCGGATCGCCACGCAGTCGGCGGTGGACTGCCGGCCGTCCGCCGGGAGCTTGAGATGGCCTTCCAGGTCCCACTGGTAGGGACCGGTCCGCGCCGTGCACGCCGGCACGGGTGCCGCCTCGGCGGCGGGCACCGTGGCCTCCGCTGATGCTGTGGCGTCCGCCGGTGCTGTGGCTTCGGCGGGTGCTGTGGCGTCGGCGGGTGCCGCCGTCCACCCCATCAGGGCGGACGACAGCACCGCGATCACACGTATCCGGCTCTTCTGTGTCCTGCGGGCCTTCCGTGTCCTTCGTCCCGTCAACGCGGCCTCCGGGTCTCGCTCAGTCGCCGAACCCCCTCCCAGAGATACGGCATCCGGGCCGCCGCGGAGACGTCGTGCTGGGCCGAACGGGCACCGGTGTCAGCACTTCTTGCCCTTGCAGGCCTCGCCCCGCGTGTTGAGGAGCTTCACCAACAGCCCCTGCCCCTGGGAGGCGTTCCTCGGGGTGAGGACGTACGGCCCGGTGACCGGCCGGCTCGGCTTGAGGTAGCCCTCGGGGACGTCGGTCTCCACCAGGTGGTACGTGCCGGGCAGCAGCGAGCCGAAGGAGCAGCGGCCGATGCGGGAGGTGGCGCAGTCGTTGACGAACCGGTCCTTGCGCAGGCCGTACCGCTGCAGTCCGCGGACCCCGTTGGTGTCCTGCCACAGCTCGAACACCGCGCCGGGCAACGGCCTGCCGCTCTTCTTGTCGAGCTTCACGAGCGTCAGCCGCACCGACTGGGTGAGACCGGCGTCGACCGTGTGGTTCACATGGCCGGGGTCGCCGACCCGGACCGTGGTCCGGCCGTAGGCGTCGACGTCGGAGTCGATCGCACGGTTCGAACCGGCGCCCTTGACCGTCCACTTGAGTGCGGCGCGGCTCGGACGCCCCGGCAGCGTGTCGGTGTCGACGCCGCTGTGGTCGAAGGAGACCCGGTAGGTGGTGTTCGGCCGCAGCCCGCCCCGGTCCAGGCTGCTGACGTAGTACTCGCCGTTCGCGTCGGTGTGCGTGACGAGGTCGGGTCCGGACGACGACATCGGGTGGAGCGTCACCTTCACGCCCTTGACCGGCGGCTCGGACGGGTCCTGCACGCCGTCGCCGTCGGTGTCGAACCAGACGCGGTTGCCGACCTGGACGGGTGCCCGGTCGCAGATCAGCTCCAGGTCGGCGAGGCCGTTGCCCTCGCCGAACAGCATGGCGCGCTGCGCGGCGTCGGCGCTCCAGGTCCGCTGCACCGGGAGGTTGCCCTCGGTCTTGCCCTTGGTGGCGTTCCAGCGGCGCACGCCCTGCTCCCAGGGGTGCTCGTCGAACGGGGAGTGGACCGTGCTCCACAGCTTGTTCCGGTACGGCTGGAGGGCCGTGCCGCCCTGCGTGACCTGGTCCTCGTGGGCGTCCGGGAGCTTCGTCGAGTCGGCGTAGAACTCGCCGTGGCCCGGTCCCTCGTCGTTGTTGGGGGACGCGCCGTACAGCGCGTCGCAGCGGGCGTTGTTCTCCAGCGTGTACGTCGTACTCGTCGCGCACACCCGCAGGACGTCACCGGCGGCGACGGCCCGGACCTTGGGGTCGCCCCGGTGCGCGTTGAAGGGGTACGTCGCCGTGCCCTGCATGTCGGCGAACCGGTCGCGGAAGCCGAGGATCAGGTCGCCGTTGTCGGCGATCTCGATGTTGGCCAGGATCGGCTGCGGCGCGGAGACGAAGGAGAGACGCCCGGGGGTGGGAACGCGCTGGTTCCACGCCTCCCACATGGCGCTCAGCGGGCTGCCGACGGTGGAGGGCTTCGAGCAGCGGGGGGCGGTCGCGGGCAGACCGGTGAACCGGTACGCGCAGCCGCGCGGGTAGTTCATCGCCGCCTGGAACAGCGGGCGGAACGAACCCCGCGTGAACTCGTAGACGTGCGAGGTGACCTGGGAGGGGTCGCCCCACGGGACGGCCCGGGTGACGGTGTTCTCCGCGCCGCACACCCCGCCGACGAGCACCCGGCCGCCGCGCACCCCGAGGCCGTACGGGTGCCAGTGACCGGCGCACTCCTCCGGCCGGGGGATGACGTGCGAGCGGTAGGTGCCCGGGTAGACCCCGTCGCCGGTGCCGCGGATCGGCACGGTGTACAGCCGGGAGTCGTTGAGGCTGACCGCGTAGAGGGTGTGGCCGTCGCCGGAGACGTCGACGTCGCCGATGCCCTCCCGGCCGACCCTGCTGTGGACCGGGTTGTCGCGCAGCCAGTCGTCGGCCTCGTCGTGCTCGGTCAGCAGGCCCGGCAGGGTGACGAAGGTGCTCACCCCGGAGGCGCTGTTGCGGCGGTAGATGGTGTTGGTCGCGCCCGCCGGTCCGTACGCGGCGTGCCGCTTGACCAGCGTGCCCATGTACGTGTTGCCGGTCCGGTCGTTGCCGATCCCGAACACGGCGCCCTGCTGCTGGTTGTTGGTGAGCCGGGTGACCGTGCCGCCGGGGTAGGTGTCGGAGAAGTTGCCCGCGAACCGCACCAGGCCCTTGTGGGTGTCGGGCGCGTCGCCCTTCGTCAGGTTGCAGGTCACCAGGTCCGGGTTCTCCTGGCAGTAGAGCCCCGGCTCCCAGAAGCCGGTGGTGTACGTCGTGCTCCGGCCCCCGGAGACATCCACGAAACCGACACTGCCGCGCATGACGCTCGGTCCGTCACCGAGGCCCGCGATCGCCGGCTGGAGGGTGCGGGAGTCGGGGTTGTAGGCCTGGACGCGGTACTTGCCGCCGCGCAGCGGCGAGGCCGACGGCTGGAACCAGGCGACGCCGTACGTGTTGGTGGTGCGGGTCTCCACGGTGCCGTGGTCGTCGGTGAGGGTGACCCGGACTCCGGCCCGGCCCTTCTCCAGACCGTGGTCGTACCTCCCGTCGACGTCCACCTCGTTGACGACCCGTACGGTCACGGTGCCGTCGCCGGGGGCCCTGCCGTCCGCGGTGCCACTGGCGCCGGGGCCGGCGGGGACCGCCTCACCGGCCAGTCCGACCACCAGCGTCGCCGTGACGGCCAGGGCCAGACCCACACCCCCCGGTGTTCTTCGCTTCACCACGTCCCTCTTCTCCCTGAAGTCCTGCCGAGGCGACGGAGCCCGTTGCCCGAAGCCGACGCCTGCATTCATATGAAGTGCCAACCGCCACTAATCAGGCTGAACGGGGCACGGGAGGGGGAGGAGCCGTCGGTCGCGATGCCGGAAATGTGGAGATTCGGGGAAGGTGAAGGGGTGCGGGAGGGCACGGGGGAGGCGGTGCGGGACCTGGGACGGCCCGGCGGGTTCATCCGGTCGGGTCAGCGGAGGGGTCCCCGCATGGCGTACCCGGTGGATTGCCGGTAGATCAGATCGACGGGCCGGTGGACGGGCTGGTGGATGGGCCGGTGGATGGCGCGGCGGACGGGCCGGAGGCGGGTTGTTCCACGGGTGCCCGTTCCACGGGTGACTGTTCCGCGAGTGGCTGTTCCGCCCAGATCACCTTCCCCTCCGGCAGGAAGCGGGTGCCCCAGCGCTGGGTGAACTGGGAGATGAGGAACAGGCCGCGGCCGCCCTCGTCGGTGGTGCGCGGATGGCGGAGGTGGGGCGCGGTGGCGCCGCCGTCGAACACCTCGCAGATCAGGGTGCGTTCGAGGACGAGCCGCAGCCGGATGGGCCCGGCGGCGTGCCGGATCGCGTTGGTGACCAGCTCGCTGACGATCAGTTCCGTGGTGAACGCCAACTCGTCCAGCCCCCACGCCCCCAGCTGCCGTGAGGTGGTCTTCCGGGCCTCCGAGACCAGCGCCGGGTCCGCCGGGAGCTCCCAGGACGCCACCCGGTGCGCGGGCAGGCGCCGGGTGCGGGCCAGGAGGAGGGCGACGTCGTCGGTGGGGCGGGCCGGCGCCAGGGAGTCCAGGACGCGCTGGGCGTGCCGTTCGAGGGAGGGCTCGGGCCGGGCCAGGGCACGGCACAGCGCCTCCCGGGAGGCCCCGGCGAGCAGCCCGTCGGTGTGCAGGGCGATGACGGTGCCCTCGGGGAGGTCCAACTCCATCGCCTCGAAGGGCTGTTGGTCGACACCGAGCGCGGGCCCCGCGGGAAGCTCGGGGAAGGTGACCGTGCCGTCCGGGTCGACCAGGGCCGGGGCGAACGGCCCCGCGGCGGCCATGGCGCACCTGCCGGACACCGGGTCGTGGACGACGTAGAGACAGCGTGCCCCGACCGTCTGCCCGCTGCCCCCGCCCGGCTCGGCCCCCTCCTGCCGCGCCGACTTCGCCACCATGTCGTCGAGGTGGGCGAGCACCTCGTCCGGCGGCAGGTCGAGGTCGGCGAGGGTGCGTACGGCCGTGCGGAGGCGGCCCATGGCGGCGGCGCCGTCGATCCCGTGGCCGGCGACCTCGCCGACGACGAGCGCGACACGGGCACCGGAGAGGGGGATGACGTCGTACCAGTCGCCGCCGAGGCCGGTCAGCTCGTCGGCGGGCCGGTAGCGGACGGCGACCTCGGCCGCGTCCTGCTCGGGCAGCCGGCGCGGCAGCAGGCTGCGCTGGAGCACGAGGGCGGCGTCGCGCTCGCGCGTGTACCGGCGGGCGTTGTCGACGCAGACGGCGGCCCGGCCGACCAGTTCCTCGGCGAGGCCCAGGTCGACGGCGTCGAAGGGGTCGAGACGGTCGCGCCGGAAGAACGTGGTGATGCCGAGCGTGATGCCCCGCGCCCGCACCGGAACGATCATCACACTGTGCAGTCCGAGCGCCTCCGCGGGCACCGACCGGCCCCCCGGGACCGCCCTCGCCCACTCCGCCGACAAAGGGTCCAGCCGCGGCTCGGACCACGAACGCCCGTCGACCAGGGCCCGCACCGGGGGCGATCCGGCCGCGTAGGAGGCGACCGCGCCGACCTCCAGGACGGCCTCCGGCACCCCGTCGTGCACGGACTGCTGGGCGATCCGCCGCAGCGGGACGGAACCGTCGCCGAGGGTGCCCGGCTCGGCGCCGCGCAGCACCGAGTCCAGCAGGTCCACGGTCACGAAGTCGGCGAGCGTCGGCACGACCACGTCCGCCAGCTCCTGCGCGGTCCGCCGTACGTCGAGGGTGCGGCCGATCTGCTCGCCGGCGCGGTCCAGCAGGGCGAGCCGGGTGCGGGCGCGGTGCCGCTCCGACACGTCGATCACCGTGTAGTACACGCCGATGGGCCGCCCGTGGTCGTCCTCCAGACGGGTGAACGACATCGCGTGCGCGGTCTCGCGGTACGGCGTGGACCGCACCCGGCCCACGTGCTCGTAGTCCAGCACCGGGACGCCCGTCTCCAGCACCTTGCGCATCTGCGCCTCGATGCGCTCGGCGTCCAGCCCGGGCTGCACCTCGGCGAGCCGCAGCCCCACCCTCTCGTGCGCCAGGCCGCCGCCGAACCGCTCCAACGCCGCGTTCGACCACACGAACCGCAGCTCCGTGTCCACGATCGCAATCCCGACCGGCGACCACGCGGTCATCCGCTCCAGCACCGTCCGACTCATGTCCCAGCCGGGCGCCTGCGTGGCATCGGACACGAGAGCGACCCAGTGAGCGGGCTTGAGGGGGTCGGGGG